>BLAA01000002.1 GCA_017312345.1 Candidatus Denitrolinea symbiosum
TTCCCGAAGCGCACCGCAGGAAACTGCGCACCAACAACACCCAGGAACGCTTGAACCGCGAAATTGGACGGGCGCCAACGTGGTGAGCATCTTTCCCAATGAAGCCGCCTGTTTGCGTTTGGTGAGCGCCATCCTGATGGAACAGGATGAGGAATGGCAGATGGGTCGAGTCTATCTTTCGATGGACGAAAACCCTCCTCCTAAATGAAAACGAGAACAGCCTTTTTGAGAAGCGCCGTTCCCGTTTCCGTTGGGGTGCGCTCATTTTACCCGAACTTTGTCTTCCCAGAGCCCCTTCTCCGTTTTTGGGACTCTCCTTCCGAGGAAAGCCAGATCACTTTTACAGAAAAATCCTTGCACTATCTCAGAAAAAACAAAATAGGGTATTAGAGGGTGATATTTACAATGAATTTACGGGTCAATGGGAACAAGTTAAACTTGATTCCAAAGGCATTGATCGCTCTCAAATAGCCAAAACTAACAACAGCGATGGTCTGCATAACTATGCCGTTCTCAAAGGTTATTTTGATCAGTATGACGAAGAATCTCAAACTCTTAAGTTAAGAGCGGCTATTGCAAAACGCCGCAGGCAGCGAAGCGGTCTATGTGGCTGTCGCGACGCGGTTTGCGACGGAATTGATCACGCTGGATGAAGAGCAACTCAAACGGATGAAGAAAGCGATAACCGTGCGAAAGCCGAAATGAAATAAACTATAATTCGGGATGCTGATTTATCGTGAAAGGAATCAGCCATGCCCTGCAAAGACATCATTACCATTGAGCCAGGAAAACGCGGCGGAAAGCCGTGCATTCGAGGGTTGCGAATTACCGTTTACGATGTGCTGGAATATCTCGCCTCTGGCATGAGCCAGCAGGAGATTCTGGATGATTTTCCCTATCTTACAAAGGAAGACATCCTTGCCTGTCTCGGCTTCGCGGCGCGCGTGGGAATCTCTCCGCGCGGCATACAGTGACTAAATCCGTTGCAGTAGGGTTCTGGGTTATAATCCCCACAGCAGAAAGTGAGCGAACCATGCAAGCAACCATTAGCATTTCCTTCCCAAATGATATCCGAGTTGCATTGGATGATTTAACCCGTCAAGAAGGCGTTCAGGCGGAAAAAATCATCAACGAGGCCGTGCGCCAGTATTTGTTCTTCCGCAGGCTGACCTTGCTCCGCGAGCGAGTATCAGCCAGGGCGAAGGAAATGGGGATCAATAGCGAAGAGGATGTGTTCAGATTGATCTCATGAGAATTTTGCTCGACACCAATGTCTTGATTGCCGCCTTCATCACGCACGGGACATGCAGTGATCTGTTCGAGCATTGTATTCGCCAGCACGAGATTATCGCTTCACAATTCATTCTGAACGAACTGGAAGGTCATCTTCGCAAGAAATTCAAATTCTCGGAAACAGACACCCGCGAAGCCATGGAATTATTGATTGCCGTGGCAAAAATCATTGAACCTGTTTCGCTAACCGAGCCAGTTTGTCGCGACTGCGACGATGACATGATCCTGGCAACTGCGCTGACGGGAAAGGCAGACTGTCTCATCACCGGCGACAAAGATTTGACCGACTTGAAAACTTTTCGGGGAATTCCCATCCTAAAGCCTGCTGAGTTTTCTGCTTTTGAATCAGGTGGAAACGTATAAGAACGAACGGAGATGCGGCGATGAAAAAACCTATCTATTTGTTTATCTTGCTTGCCCTGCTCCTCCCCGCCTGCGGACTCGCCCCCGCGCCCGCCACGCCAACCGCCACCATCGCACCGAGCAAGACGCCTACGCTAACAGTCACGCCAAGCCCAACCGCGACAATCACCCCCACCAACGTTCCGATTTCATCCCTACCCGTGGATGTACTCGTCCAAAAATTCATGGACGGCGATGTGGACGATCTCAGCAGTCTCAGCGTGGAACAGCAAATGCTTTTCAGCCAGGTGTATGCTGAGAAACTGAATCAAGATGTTAATGCTGCCATATACAATCAAAGATATTATATCAATCCAAAAACATTTAGTATGTCGGAATTAAATGATGGGAGTAGTAAAAAAGAACAAACCATTCAAATAAATTTGCCAGCTTATAAAGATGATGAAGGGTATTTAGTAGTTAAAACTCCAGAAGGACAGTGGGTGAGAATTGAAAATTCACTAGGAGTTGATTGGAATATGATTATTGATGATCCGAATGATTCAAGAATTAACTGGCCAACTTCAACTAAAGGACTATCAAAACCTCAGTGGCTAGTTGGTTTAGATGAGAGTGGAAAAGAAGGAGCAGCTATTATAAAACCAATTATTATTCTTGATCCTGTTATCGGAGAAATTGCTTTAGAGAACGATTATGGACAGATGGTTAAAAACATGCAAATTTTGGATATTAACCAAACAGATTCTGCTGGCAATCCATTATCTGCAAGGTTATCGCTGCTCATTGTAGGTGGTGATTTTAGAATATTTGAAGAGGGCGTAGATCAAATGACTTCAGTATCCGCAGGAGCAGAAATTGAAGAATACGGAAGATTTTGGCAAGAAATCAAAGAAAATACTAACAAGGCGTACTATTTGATAGTATCACAAAATCAACCATATAATCTTTCCTTAGCGTGGAATATCAATATTAATAATTGGAAAGGGTTGATGCTGGGAGATAAAAGTTTTGAAAGTTTTAAAAATGGGCTAGAAGAAAATAATTTACTTGTTTTAATAGGGTATAGTTTAATTAAAAAAGATTAGCCAATCACGGCATCTCCCATCCAAGAATCGGTAGCATACGGCTGTTGTTGTGGAAATTTCTCATTTTCCACCAATCCTATCCAAAATATGACAACCCGCAGGGGAAGTGAGGCCTTTAATAACTAACGTCCATTCCCGGGGAAGGATACACTTGCACGAACAAGTCCGTTACAATAGGCATTATCGCGTTATTTTTGCCGCGAAACACACGACATTCGAGCAAATTCGCGCCCATTCGTGCGAATTCGCGCCCATTCGCGCTCATTCGTGCAAATTCGCGCCCATTCGTGTTAATCCGAGCAAATCAAAGGAGCAAGCATGAAACGAAACATCGTTACCATAGACGGAAACGAAGCCGCCGCATCGGTGGCGCATCGCGTCAACGAAGTCATCGCCATCTACCCCATCACCCCCTCCTCCGCCATGGGCGAATTCGCGGACGAGTGGTCCGCTAAAAAACGGACGAACATCTGGAACACGACTCCCCTCGTGATCGAGATGCAGTCCGAAGGCGGCGCGGCCGGGACGGTGCACGGCGCGCTCCAAACCGGCGCCCTCACCACCACCTTCACCGCCTCGCAGGGACTCCTGCTGATGATCCCCAACATGTACAAGATCGCGGGCGAACTCACCAGCACGGTCTTCCACGTGGCGGCGCGCTCCGTCGCCGCGCACGCCCTCTCCATCTTCGGCGACCACCAGGATGTGATGGCCGTCCGGCAGACGGGCTGGGCGCTGCTCTCCTCCGGGTCCGTGCAGGAGGCGCACGACTTCGCCCTCATCTCGCAAGCCGCCACCCTCAAATCCCGCATTCCCTTCCTCCATTTCTTCGACGGCTTCCGCACCTCCCACGAAGTGACCAAGATCGAGCAGTTGACGGACGACGACCTCCGCTCCATGCTCGACCCCGAGCTGATCGCGGCTCACCGGGCGCGCGGACTCACCCCCGAGCGTCCCGTCCTGCGCGGCACCGCCCAGAATCCCGACGTCTACTTCCAGATGCGCGAGGCGGTCAACCCGTACTACGACGCCGTCCCCGCCATCCTGCAGGAGGAGATGGACAAGTTCGCCAAACTCGTCGGGCGGCAATACCGCCTCTTCGACTACTTCGGCCATCCCGAAGCCGAGCGCGTCGTCATCCTGATGGGATCGGGCGGCGAGACCGCCGAAGAGACCGTCAACTACCTCGCGGCGCGGGGCGAGAAGGTCGGCGCGATGCGCGTGCGGCTGTACCGTCCCTTCTCCATCGAACATTTCATCGCCGCCCTGCCCAGGAGCGTCAAATCCATCGCCGTGCTGGATCGGACGAAGGAACCCGGCGCGTCGGGCGAGCCGCTCTACATGGACGCGGTCAACGCGCTGGTCGAAAGCGGCAGGACCGGCGTCAAAGTCATCGGCGGACGGTACGGACTTTCCTCCAAAGAGTTCACGCCCGCCATGGTCAAAGCCGCGCTGGACGAATTGAAGAAACCCGAACCGAAGAACCACTTCACCGTCGGCATCACCGACGACGTGGCGCACACCAGCCTCGGAGTGGACGCCTCCTTCTCCATTGAACACGAAGAGACCGTCCGCTGCATCTTCGTCGGCCTCGGCTCCGACGGGACGGTGGGCGCGAACAAGAACTCCATCAAGATCATCGGCGAAGAGACCGACAACTACGCCCAGGGCTACTTCTACTACGACTCCAAGAAGTCCGGCACGGTGACGGTCTCGCACCTGCGCTTCGGACCCAAGCCCGTCCGCGCGCCGTATTTGATCGAACTCAACCAGGCCAACTTCGTGGCCTGTCACCAGTTCACCTTCCTCGAGCGCGTGGACGTGTTGAAATACGCCAAGGAAGGCGCGGTCTTCCTGCTCAACAGCATGTATCCCCCCGACGAGGTCTGGGGCAAACTCCCGCTGGAAGTGCAGAAGGACATCGTCGCAAAGAAACTCAAATTCTACGTCATCAACGGTTACGAAGTGGCCGAGAAGACCGGCATGGGCGGGCGCATGAACACCATCATGCAGACGGCCTTCTTCGCCATCAGCGGCGTGCTGCCGCGCGAAGCCGCCATCGCCGAGATCAAACGCAGCATCGAGAAGACCTACGGCAAGCGCGGCGAGGCCGTCGTCCGCAAGAACTTCGAAGCGGTGGACGCGACCGTCGCCAACCTGTTCGAGGTCCAGGTCCCGGCGGAGATCACGTCGAAGGCGACGCGCCGGCCCGCGGTCCCGGCGGACGCGCCCGCGTTCGTCAAGGAAGTCCTCGGCGCGATCATTGACTACAAGGGCGACAACGTCCCCGTCTCCGCCTTCCCCGTGGACGGCACCTTCCCGACCGGCACCACCCAATGGGAGAAGCGCAACCTGGCGCTCGAAATCCCGGTCTGGGAACCCGACCTGTGCATCCAGTGCGGCAAGTGCGTGTTCGTCTGCCCGCACGCGGTCATCCGCCAGAAGGTCTACGACGAAAAACTCACGGCCGACGCGCCTGAAACGTTCAAACACATGCCGTCGAAATTCAAGGAATTTTCGCAGGGCTTCGCCTACACCGTGCAGGTCGCGCCCGAAGACTGCACCGGCTGCACGCTGTGCGTGGATGCCTGCCCCGCGAAGGACAAGACGCAGGTCGGGCGCAAGGCCCTCAACATGGCGCCGCAGCCGCCCCTGCGCGAACCGGAAGCGGCCAACTGGGATTTCTTCCTCTCCATCCCCGACCTGGACCGCACGCTGTTCAACCCCTCCACGATCAAAAATTCGCAGCTGCTCCGCCCGCTCTTCGAGTTCAGCGGCGCCTGCACCGGCTGCGGCGAGACGCCCTACATTAAACTCGTCTCGCAACTCTTCGGCGACCGCACCATCGTCGCCAACGCCACGGGCTGCTCCTCCATCTACGGCGGCAACCTGCCGACGACTCCCTGGGCGGTGGGCGCGGACGGACGCGGCCCGGCCTGGTCGAACTCGCTCTTCGAAGACAACGCCGAGTTCGGGCTGGGGATGCGCCTCACGCTCGACAAGCAGAACGAATACGCGCGTGAACTTCTGGCGGCCCTCGCCTCCGAGATCGGACAGACGCTGGTGGACGGCCTGCTGACGGCAGACCAGTCCACCGAGGCAGGCATCGCCGAACAGCGCGAGCGCGTCGCGGCGTTGAGGGAAAAACTCGCCGCCAGCAAAGACGCCCGCGCCCGCGAACTCCTCACCGTAGCCGACAGCCTCATCAAGCGTTCCGTCTGGATCATCGGCGGCGACGGCTGGGCCTACGACATCGGCTACGGCGGGCTGGACCACGTCCTCGCCAGCGGGCGCAACGTCAACGTGCTGGTGCTGGACACGGAAGTCTATTCCAACACCGGCGGACAGGCCAGCAAAGCCACGCCCATGGCGGCGGTCGCCAAGTTCGCGATGGGCGGCAAGGGACTCCCCAAGAAGGACCTCGGCCTGATCGCCATGGCCTACGGCTACGTCTACGTGGCGCGCGTGGCGATGGGCTTCAACGACCAGCAGACGCTGCGCGCCTTCATCGAAGCCGAATCCTACGACGGCCCCTCGCTCATCATCGCCTACAGTCACTGCATCGCGCACGGCTACGACCTGGCGCGCGGCCTGCAACAGCAAAAGCTCGCCGTCAATTCGGGCGCCTGGCCGGTCTATCGCTACGACCCGCGTCTCGCCCTGGCGGGCAAGAATCCGCTCGCCATCGAAGCCAAAGAGCCGACCGTCCCGCTGCAGGATTACGCCTACAACGAGACGCGCTACAAGATGCTCACCCTCAGCGACGAAGCCCGCGCCGAGGAACTGATGAAGAAAGCGCAAGCCGGAGTCAAGGACCGCTGGCAGCTCTACACGCAGATGGCCGCCATCCACTACGGCAATGGCGCGGAAGAGAAGAAAGCATAAATTCCCCGCCCCTCTCCCAAACGGGAGAGGGGCTTTCCATCGGAGAACAAAATGGACCTGTCCACCACTTATCTCGGCCTGAATCTCAAAAATCCGCTCGTGGCCTCGGCCTCGCCCATGTCGAAAAAAGTGGAGCGCGCCCAACGTCTCGAGGAAGCGGGCATCGCGGCCATCGTCATGTATTCGCTGTTCGAGGAGCAGATCATCCACGAAAGCCTCGAACTCGACCACTTCCTGACGAGCCACGCCGACTCGTCCGCCGAGGCCATGAACTACCTGCCCGATTCGGGGACGTACGCCATCGGCCCGCGCAAATACGTCGAGAACCTGACCGCGCTGAAGAAAGCGGTGCAGATCCCCGTGATCGGAAGTCTGAACGGCGTCTCGAAAGGCGGCTGGATCGAATATGCCCGCCACATCCAAGACGGGGGAGCGGACGCGCTCGAACTAAACCTTTACTACATCCCGACCGATCCCGACCGATCCGCGGCGGACATCGAATCCGCCCAAGTGGACCTCGTGGCCGCGGTCAAGGCGGGCATCCGCATCCCGCTGGCGGTGAAACTCAGCCCCTACTACGCCTCCCTGCCCCACTTCGCCAAGCGCCTCGTCGAGGCCGGCGCCGACGGACTCGTCCTCTTCAACCGCTTCTACCAACCCGACTTCGACCTCGAAAACCTGGAAGTGATCGCCAACCTCGACCTCTCCACCTCCTCCGACCTGCGCCTGCCGCTGCGCTGGATCTCCATCCTCTACGGCCAGGTTGGCGCCGACCTGGCGCTGACCAGCGGGGTCCACACCGCGCAGGACGCGCTCAAAGCGATGATGGCCGGGGCGAAGGTCGCCATGATGGCCTCGAACCTGCTCCACAACGGCGAGCGCGTCGTCGCGACGCTGCTGAACGAACTGGGCTGGTGGGTGCGGACGCACGAGTACGAATCCATCCGGCAGATGCAGGGCAGCATGAGCCGCAAGTCCGTGCGGGAACCGGCCGCGTTCGAACGCGCCAATTACATGAAGGTCTTGAATTCGTGGAAAGACCTGCCGTAATGTTTCATCACCTTTTCCACATGCGTATCTCGAAAAGAAGGTTCTCTCACAATTAACGGAAAAGAGTCCAAAAACAAAAAGGTATAGAGGCTCCAAGGATGAAAACGCCCCCATTTCACGGGGTTTTCCTTCGTTGACTTTGTGACCCTTCGTGTTAAAAACTGAGGACCCGGAAACAAAAAAGACCCCTGTAAAGGGGTCTTCTCTTTTCATAAATCCAAAGCGGATGGCTACACGGATTGCGGTTCCACCATTTTGCGCTGACGGAAGGTGATGCGTCCGCGCGCCAGATCGTAGGGCGACATTTCCACGGACACCCGGTCGCCGAGCAGGATGCGGATATAGTACTTGCGCATCTTGCCGGAAAGGTAGGCGAGCACTTCGTGTCCGTTGTCGAGACGGACGCGGAATTGGGTGCCGGGCAGGGCCTCGATCACGACGCCGTCCATTTTGATTTTGCCTTCATCTTTTGCCA
This sequence comes from Candidatus Denitrolinea symbiosum, assembly GCA_017312345.1. Classification (NCBI taxonomy): domain Bacteria; kingdom Bacillati; phylum Chloroflexota; class Anaerolineae; order Anaerolineales; family Anaerolineaceae; genus Candidatus Denitrolinea; species Candidatus Denitrolinea symbiosum. Next base: position 8,152 of record BLAA01000002.1, read on the forward strand.
TACACGCCTCCTTGCGGATCCCGAATTATTCGTAATCCTTGAACTGGCGCCGCTTGATGCGGCGAATGGCCTTCTTCTTCTCCATGCGGCGCTGCTCGCTTCGTGAGACGAACCAACGCTTGCGGCGGACGGTGCTTAAAACGCCGCTCTTGACGACTTTCTTGCGAAAGCGCTTGAGCAGGGAATCCTGGGATTCACCGGAGCGTAAATTTACTGCTGCCAAATCCATTCACCTCCTTCCGCATGGAAGATCGTATGCGAGGGAAACCCCTCGGCCACACATTGCGCCGAGGGGCAGGGACAGTCGAAACCAACGAATATGATCGGAACGATCACTTCCATCAGGACGATTGCATCTCCTCGGGTTGTGTTAAATCCTTGTCGTCGGCGGGACGCCGAACTGGAAACTGCGTGCAGAATTGTACTACACGACAGAGCGCTTGTAAAGAAAAAGTCCCTTGGCAATGACCTACTCTCCCAGGAGGCTGCCCTCCAAGTACCATCGGCGCTGACGGGCTTAACTGCCGGGTTCGGGATGTTACCGGGTGTACCCTCGTCGCTCCAATCACCAAGGGACGTTTTCACAACGTCAGGCTGAATAGTAAATCTGGATGTGTAGCAAAAAAGTACCAAGTTCTCCGCATCACAGGAGGAAGCCCTCGACCATTAGTACAACTTAGCTCAACACATTACTGTGCGTACACTTGTTGCCTATATAGCAGGTGGTCTACCTGCGGTCTTACTCCATTACTGGATGAGGGATTTAATCTTGAGGCGAGTTTCCCACTTAGATGCTTTCAGCGGTTATCTCTGCCCGACATAGCTACCCAGCGATGCCATTGGCATGACAACTGGCACACCAGAGGTCAGTCCACTCCGGTCCTCTCGTACTAGGAGCAGCTCCTCTCAAATCCCTTGCGCCCACAGTGGATAGAGACCGACCTGTCTCACGACGGTCTGAACCCAGCTCGCGTACCGCTTTAACGGGCGAACAGCCCGACCCTTGGGACCTTATCCAGCCCCAGGATGCGATGAGCCGACATCGAGGTGCCGAGCGAAGTCGTCGATATGGACTCTTGGACTTCACCAGCCTGTTATCCCCGGGGTAGCTTTTATCCGGTAAGCCACGGCCCTTCCACTCAGAACCGTGGGATCACTAAGCCCGACTTTCGTCTCTGTTCGGCGCGTTGGCCTCACAGTCAAGCTCCCTTATGCCTTTACACTCTTTGGCAGGTTTCCATTCTGCCTGAGGGAACCTTTGGGCGCCTCCGTTACCTTTTAGGAGGCGACCGCCCCAGTCAAACTGCCCACCTGGCACGGTCCCCCGCCCGGATCACGGCGCGGGGTTAGGGTCTAAGCATGATCAGGGTGGTATTTCACTGAAGGCTCCACCGACGCTGACGCGCCAGCTTCAAAGCCTCCCACCTATGCTACACAGATCATACCCAAACACAATGCCAAGTTGCAGTAAAGCTCCACGGGGTCTTTTTGTCCTACTGCGGGTAGGCCGCATCTTCACAGCCATTTCAATTTCACCGGGTTCCTCGTTGAGACACCGTTCTAGTTGTTACGCGGTTCGTGCGGGTCGGAACTTACCCGACAAGGAATTTCGCTACCTTAGGACCGTTATAGTTACGGCCGCCGTTCACCGGGGCTTCAGTTCAAAGCTTCGTCTTGCGACTAACCTCTCCCTTTAACCTTCCGGCACTGGGCACGCGTCAGCCCCTATACATCGCCTTACGGCTTAGCAGAGACCTGTGGTTTTGTTAACCAGTCACTAGAACCAATTTCCTGCGGCCCTCCGGGGCTTTAACACCCCAGAAGGCGCCCCTTCTCCCGAAGTTACGGGGCCATTTTGCCTAGTTCCTTAACGAGGATTCTCCCGATCGCCTTGGTGCATTTACACCCGTCTACCAGTGTCGGTTTGCGGTACGGGCATTTGGATATCAACGCTTAGAGACTTTTCTAGGCAGCAAGGCTCAACCACTTACGCCTTAAAGGCTTGGCGCAAACCTCAGCTCAACCGGCGGATTTTCCTGCCGATCTCAACGCCTGACGCTTACGCACCCCACCATGTCCAATGGGTGAGGATGGCCTACCTCGCTGCGTCCTCCCTTCGCTCCTTCCAAACGGTTCCGGAATGTTGACCGGATGTCCATCACCTACGCCTTTCGGCCTCGGCTAAGGACCCGACTAACCCGACGCGGAATAACCTGGCGTCGGAAACCTTAGACTTACGGCGAACACGGTTCTCACGTGTTTGTACGCTACTCATGCCTGCATTCTCACTTCCGCCCGCTCCAGTCGCCCTTGTCGGTCGACCTTCCCTGCTGGCGGAACGCTCCCCTACTACCCCAGCTCGCCCGGAGGCGGCTGAGATTCATGGCTTCGGTACTATGCTTAGCCCCGTTAAGTTTTCCGCGCAAGGTCACTAGACCAGTAAGCTATTACGCACTTTTTAAAGGGTGGCTGCTTCTAAGCCAACCTCCTGGTTGTTCCAGTAACCTCACCTCGTTTCCCACTTAGCATAGATTTGAGGACCTTAGCCGATGATCTGGGCTGTTTCCCTTTCGACCCCGAAACTCATCTCCCGGAGTCCGACTGCCACACTATGGAGTACTGGCATTCCGAGTTTGATTGGGTTCAGTAAGCTATAAGCCCCTTAGCCCATTCAGTGCTGTACCTCCAGTACTAAACATGTGACGCTAGTCCTAAAACTATTTCGGGGAGAACAAGCTATCTCCGAGTTCGTTTGGCATATCACCTCTACCCACAGGTCATCCCCTAACTTTGCAACGTTAGTAGGTTCGGGCCTCCACGAGCGTTTAGACTCGCTTCACCCTGCCCATGGGTAGCTCACTCGGTTTCGTGTCTAATCCCAGCGACTATACGCCCTATTCAGACTCGCTTTCGCTACGGCTTCGGATGTCGCTTCCTTAACCTTGCCACTGAGATTAACTCGCAGGCTCATTCTCCAAGAGGCACGCCGTCAGGCATAGCGCCGCGCACAAGATTTCTCTATAGCACCGACACGCTGTTAGCCCTCCGACTGATTGTAAGCTTACGGTTTCAGGTTCTATTTCACTCCCCTAACGGGGGGACTTTTCACCTTTCCCTCACGGTACTTGTTCACTATCGGTCGCCAAGCGTATTTAGCCTTGGAGAGTGGACTCCCCAGCTTCCTGCCGTATTAGCGTGCACGGCAGTACTCAGGTTTCCGGCGGGAGACAATCAGTTTTCACATACGGGGCTGTTACCCTCTATGGCAGGCTTTCCCATACCTTTCTGTTAACTGACTGTTTTGTAACTCCCATGTGCCAGACCCTACAACCCCACTCCAGCAAGCTGGAATGGTTTGGGCTGATCCCCGTTCGCTCGCCACTACTAGGGGAATACTTTCTTTTCCTCCGGGTACTTAGATGTTTCAGTTCCCCGGGTTCCCGTCTGCCGGTCTATGTGTTCAACCGGCGACGCCACAGGTTCGCTGTGGCTGGTTTCCCAATTCGGACATCCCCGGATCGAAGCCTGTACACGGCTCCCCGGGGCTTATCGCAGTGTCCCACGTCCTTCATCGGCGCTTGGCGCCAAGGCATCCTCCGTAAGCTCTTAGTAGCATCTCCACGTGATGCGGAGAAATTGATACTCTTTTGTTTTGGCCTACATCATCAGATTACTATTCAGTTGGTAAGGTGCAAGTTCGCCGTTGACTGGCGAACGACGCTCTCGACTTTCGTCCAGGGCGTCGGTCACCCTTCAAACTCGCCTGTCGCAGACACAATACGACCCGGCTTCGCCGCCGGGTCGCGCAAGATACCCATGCTGGCGGTCCATTCGAACGTTATGTCTGCTGATCGTTCAACAATCTTTTTCTTGCTCCGATCTTACTCAACCAACTCAGTGGAGATGACGGGATTCGAACCCGTGGCCTTCGCCTTGCAAAGGCGCTGCTCTCCCGCTGAGCTACATCCCCAGAACCAACTAGTGGGCTTGACAGGATTCGAACCTGTGACCCCAGTCTTATCAGGACTGTGCTCTAACCAACTGAGCTACAAGCCCGCATCTGCGCGGCGCCTCAACAACTGAGAAGTGACAGGAAGGGCAGGTCTGCCGACCAGCACGCTCGGACACCGCGTCCGAAGCGATTTTGAATGAGTGGAGCGTCGGCCCTCGTGAGAAAGCCGTCGCTCGGAAACTCTAGAAAGGAGGTGATCCAGGCGCACGTTCCCGTACACCTACCTTGTTACGACTTCGTCCCAGTCACCAGCACCACCTTCGACAGCGCCCTCTTTGCAGTTAGGCTACCGGCTTCAGGTGTTACCAGCTCCCATGACGTGACGGGCGGTGTGTACAAGGCCCGAGAACGTATTCAACGCACTATAGCTGACGCGCGTTTACTAGCAACTCCGGCTTCATGCAGGCGAGTTGCAGCCTGCAATCTGAACTGAGACCGGCTTTGGGGGATTGGCTCCGCCTCGCGGCTTAGCAACCCATTGTACCGGCCATTGTAGCGTGTGTGTAGCCCCGGATATAAAGGCCATGCTGACTTGACGTCATCCCCACCTTCCTCCGGCTTGATACCGGCGGTCCCGCGTGACACTTGTAACACGCGGCGAGGGTTGCGCTCGTTAGCGGACTTAACCGAACATCTCACGACACGAGCTGACGACAGCCATGCAACACCTGTTCAGGCTCCCTTGCGGGTCGGTCACCTTTCGGATCCCTACCACCTGTATGTCAAACCCGGGTAAGGTTCTTCGTGTAGCATCGAATTAAACCACACGCTCCGCTGCTTGTGCGGGCCCCCGTCAATTCCTTTGAGTTTTAACCTTGCGGTCGTAGTCCCCAGGCGGTGAACTTATCGCGTTGGCTTCGGCACCGATGGAGTTTAAGCCACCGACGCCAAGTTCACATCGTTTACGGCTAGGACTACCGGGGTCTCTAATCCCGTTTGCTACCCTAGCTTTCGCGTCTGAGCGTCAGAAACGATCCAGAAAATCGCTTTCGCCACTGGTGTTCCTCCCGATATCTACGCATTTCACCACTACACCGGGAATTCCATTTTCCTCTATCGCTCTCAAGTCCGGTAGTATTGAACGACCTCTCCCAGTTGAGCCGGGAGATTTCACGCCCAACTTACCGAACCGCCTGCACGCGCTTTACGCCCAGTGAATCCGGATAACGCTCGCCTCCTACGTGTTACCGCGGCTGCTGGCACGTAGTTAGCCGAGACTTATTCCTGGGATACTGTCCTTTCTCATCTCCCAGAAAAGCGCTTTACGATCCGAAGACCTTCTTCGCGCACGCGGCGTTGCTGCATCAGGCTTTCGCCCATTGTGCAATATTCCCTACTGCTGCCACCCGTAGGTGTATGGACCGTGTTTCAGTTCCATTGTGGGGGGCCACCCTCTCAGGTCCCCTACCCGTCGTCGCCTTGGTAAGCCGTTACCTTACCAACTAGCTGATGGGACGCAGGTCCCTCCCAAAGCGCATTGCTGCTTTAGTCGCTAACTTCTAAACTCAGCGACCACATGCGGTATTAGCAATCCTTTCGGACTGTTATCCCACACTTTGGGGCAGGTCACCCACGCGTTACTCACCCGTTCGCCACTAGGACGCTCCTCGTATTGCTACAAAAAGCGCCTCGTTCGACTTGCATGTATTAGGCACGCCGCCAGCGTTCATCCTGAGCCAGGATCAAACTCTCCGCTAGAAATATCACTCTTGCGAGTGAAAGGTACGGAGGAATTAACTGGTCATTGACATCACTGCTGTCTTCCTATCACTTTTCAGTTGTTAAGGTACATCGCCACTGGTTCATCAAGCCCATACAGACGAAAGCGCCGATGCTTGCTTTCACATCGGCTCGTCAGACTGCAATCCATCAGGCTTGTGTCTCTGACTTGAGACTTCTTCTCAGTTGTCAACGATCTGTCTGGGGAGACGAGATCTGTTTTGTTTTCACTGGCGAACGGTGATTATATGCTTTTCGTCCGTTTTGTCAAGGGAAAATGAGTACTTATCAGACAAATCAACCTTAAAATTTCCCAACTCGACTCACGCAACGAGGCGGGATTCTACCACACGAATCGCCTCCCCCACTCCATCCTCGCTTCCGATCTTTTGACCGATGAGGCGGGCGCGGTGACGAAGCGCGTCGCCCTCCGCCTCAGCCAGCGCGGACGATAGCCGCGTCATCGTCAACCCGCCGACGGAAATGGGACGCGGCCCCGCGCCAAGCGCCTGCACGCGTTTGCCCCAAAACATCTGGTCGCCCGCGAACGGAATCACAATGTTCGGAATCCCCGCGCACAGACCTGCGGCCGTCGTCCCCGCGCCGCCGTGATGAACGACGAACTCGCACCGAGGAAACAGCCAATCATGCGGCGCGGACTCGAGAAAGAGAAAATCGTCAGATGAGACTCTCCCCTTCCAGCCATCCCAGCCTGTTAATACAATCGCGCGTTGACCTGAGCGGCGAATCGATTCGATCACTGTGTCTGCAATCCGATCCGCGTCGCGATGGATCATGCTTCCGAACGTCACACAGATGGGAGCGGAACCCGCATCAAGAAAGCGAGTCAATTCGACGGGAGGTTGGTAATCGGCAGGAGAGTCGAGGAAGAAGTAGCCTGTCACGTGGACGCGGTTCGCCCACTCACGCGCGGGCGGCAGAACGGTTGGGGAAACAGCAAACAGCAACGGGGTCGCGCGACGCGGCGGCTTGTCATCGAAGGGCCAAAACAGATCGAAGGAGAAAACGTCGGGATGCTGATTCCGTCTTCGATGGTAGCCGCTGTTCCCGCCGTACCAAAAAATTTGCGTGTTGAGCCAATGACCGAGGTAACTCAGCCAACCCTTCGGCAACGATGAAAGCGCAGCGGGCGGATACTCGCGCGTGGGCGCGAAGATGGGAAACGTTTGAATCGAAATGTCAGGGATGCCGCGCTGACAAGCGAGCGAGTGCGCGCCCGTTGTGAAGAGGAACGAGTGAACGATGAGTTCGGCGTCATCGCAGGCCGCGAACGCGCCGCGGGCGACATCCACCGCGATGGAGTTGACGTAATCGCGAATCGAGCGCGCCATCTTGATGGCGTTATTCCCCGCCGCGACGAAGGCTTTGCTGATCTCTTCAGGATCGCCCGCGAGCGGCGCGAATGGAACATTGCGCCCCGCGACAAAATCTGCAAAGCGATGCGGCGCGGCGAGCCTGACCGCATGTCCCCTCTTTTGCAATCCGACCGCGAGCGCAAGGAACGGCTGAACATCTCCTCGCGAGCCGTAGGTAAGAATCGTGATCTTCATCAACCGCCCAACCAAGAAACCATCAAATTGCGCAGCCGACCTAATCCATTTGCTGCCTGCCCTGCAACGCGCGCAGGAGGGTATGCTGGTCGGCATATTCGAGATCGCCGCCCATCGGGAGTCCGCGCGCGAGACGGGTGACCTGCACCCCCGAGGCGCGCAACTGCTGCTGCAAATACATCGCGGTCGTGTCGCCTTCCATGCTGGGATTGGTGGCGATGATCACTTCGCGGACTCCGCCGCGCGCGACGCGTTCGATCAGCGGGCGGATTTTGATGTCGTCGGGACCGATCCCCTCGATGGGATTCAACACCCCGCCCAAAACGTGATAACGTCCCTGGTACGCGCCGATCCGCTCCAAAGCGAGAACGTCCAGGGCGTCTTCCAACACGCAGATGACCGACGCGTCACGTTTGGGATTGGCGCAGACCTCGCAGAGTTCGCGTCCCGCCTCGGTAATATTGAAGCACTCCGAGCAATAGCCGATTTTTTCCTTCAAGCCAGTCAACGCTTCGGCGAGTTCAGCCGATAACGACTCGTCGGCGCGCAGAAAAAAGAACGCCAGCCGCGAGGCGGACTTTGGCCCGATGCCTGGCAGCCGCTCGAGGGCGGTGATGAGATTCTGGAGGGGTTCGGGGAGGAGCATAATCAGAGAGTAGAGAGTAGACGACTAGAGAGCAGCGACTATTCTCTGCTCTCTAATCTCTTTTCACTAAAACGGCAGTCCCCCCGCCAGCGGCCCCATCTTCTCCGCCGCGAGTTCACGCGATTGATCGAGCGCCATGTTGACCGCGGACAGGACAAGGTCTTGCAGCATCTCGGCGTCCGCGTCTTTGAGCAGGTCGGGGCTGATCTCGACGGATTTGCACTTCTGGTCGCCCGTCATGGTGACTTTGATCGCGCCGCCGCCCGCGCTCGCGGTGACGGTCTCGACGGCGAGTTGCGCCTGCGCCTCCTCCATCTGCTTTTGCAGTTTCTGGATCTGCGCCATCATGCCGCCCCCCATCCCCCCGCCGCCTACTGGACGATTGAAACCTTTTGCCATAATTTCTCCTAATTCGGTACACGGATTTGACGGATTTCACGGACAAACACGGATTTTATTATTTCTTTGTCCAGCGCAACGAGCCTTTGCGTGGATTATCAAAGACTTTGCGTTTGAAAGTCGCGGACTTGCCAACCAGCCAACCAGCCATCCAGCCAACCAGCCAACTAGCCAACTAGCCAACCAACCAGCCAACTACTCCTGCACATCCACAATCTCCCCGCCCTGATGGATCGCGGTCGCCACCATCCCGTCCTGCGGCACGTGCGGCGGGACTTTGCCCTTGGCGTTCGTGACTTCGCAGCGGATGTCGAGCGTCACGCCGAGCAGATCGGACAAGGCCTGGTTGGTCAATTGCTTCTCTTCGTCCTGCATCTTGGACATCAACACATCGCTCGCAAACCCCAGCACGAGCGTCCCATCCTGCACGTCAATGGACGAGACCGAATTCAGCAGCGCCGCAAGGTTGGCGTAATCCTTCCTCAAAGCATTCTGGACTTGCTTCCAGACCTTGATGACCTCGGACGCGGGGATGGCGGAAGCGGACGCGCCTCCCGACTGGGGAGCGACTGGCGTCTTCGGCGCGGACTTGGCGGGCGGCTTCGCGCTGACCTTCGACGCGGGCGCGACGGGCGCGGACTCCGCGGGCGGCTCCAGCGCTTCGGCGAAGGCCAGCTCGAGCGGGAGGGACGGCTGCCAGCTGCCGCGCGAGTCGGTCGCGGCTTCGTTGAAGATTCGCATCATCCGCAGGACGGCGGCGGGCGTGAACGCGTCCGCATGTTCGGTCATCCGTTCTTTAATATCCCTGGTCGTCTCGACTTGCGACGCGTTGCCCATTTGGATCAACATCAGCCCGCGCAGATAGTCAACCACCTGGCGAGCCAACGCGCGCGGATCGGCGCCGCCGTCGAGGGCGCGGTGGATCTCCTCGAGACCGCGCCCAGGATTCGGGTCCGCGATGGAGGCGACGAGGTCGAGGACGGTTTGGGAGGTCGCGGTCCCGAGGACGGTCTGCGCGAGGTCCAGCGTGATGCGTTCGCCCGTCGAGGAGAGTTGGTCGAGCAGGGAGATGGCGTCGCGCATCCCGCCCGCGGACTGGCGCGCGATGAGAGCGAGGGCGTCGCCGTCGGCCTGAATGGATTCGGCGGCGGCGATGGCCTTGAGCTGGCCGACGATCTCGTCCACGGGGACGCGGCGGAACTCGTGACGCTGGCAGCGCGAGAGGACGGTGGCGGGGATTTTGTGGATCTCGGTGGTGGCGAGGACGAAGATGGCGTGCGGCGGCGGTTCTTCGAGGGTCTTGAGGAGCGCGTTGAAGGCCGCCGTGGAGAGCATGTGGACTTCGTCAATGATGTAGATTTTGAATTTGCCCTGTGTGGGGGAGAAATTTATTTTGTCGCGCAAGTCACGGACATCGTCCACCGAGGTGTTGGAGGCGGCGTCAATTTCAATGAGGTCGAGGAAGCGATTTTCGTTGACGGCGCGGCAGTAGTCGCATTCGTTGCAGGGACGCTGGGTCTTGTCGTCGTTCAGGCAGTTGACGGCTTTCGCCAGCAGACGCGCCAGCGTGGTCTTGCCCGTGCCGCGCGGACCCGCGAAGAGATAGGCGTGCGCCACGCGGTCTCCGATAATGGCGTTGCGGAGGGTCTGCACGATGTGCTGTTGGCCGACGACTTCGGCCCATCCTTGCGGGCGGTATTTGCGGTAGAGGGCTTGGGACATGTTGGTAATTGGTAATTGGTAATTGGTAATTGGTAATTGGTAATTGGAGAGCAGAGAGCAGTTATGAGTTGTCAGTGATCGGTCAATTTACGTCAAATAAGTTTCTCGAATTCATCCACATTCAAACCAGATTGGCGGATGATGGCGCGTAAAGCGCCGCGATCAAGTTCCTTATGGTCGGGTACAACGAGTTGGGCAAATGGATTATCGCGACGCAAAATCATGTGACTGCTTTCCTGGCGCTTCAGGTAAAAGCCGACTTTGGAGAGGGCTTTCACGCACTCCCTACCTGAGATACGCGGCAGGCCGCTCATACAGCAACAACCATCGCATCAAAATTTTCGACGGGAATCGGCAGTCCATCTTCTTCCAGCGCGGCGATATAAAGGCGGATGGCTTCCTTGATATTTGCAACCGCTTCTTCACGCGTTTTGCCCTGGCTAATGCAACCCGGCAGACTGGGACATTCCGCCACAAAATATTCGTCTTCTCCAGAATAAACGATCACCTGTCTCATACTCACCTCATTACGCATTACGCAATACGCTTTACGGCACTTTATACGTCACGATCAATTTCCCGTTTGCGTCGTACAGGCTGGCCGTCTCGCCTGATTTCCAGACGGGCGCGGACAAGCCCCAGTACAGGTCCACGACGGTGTTCGTCCCCGCGCCGGTGTGGATCTGCACCGCGCCGCCGTTGACGAGCGTGATGGACGGGAAGAGGAAGATGTTGCCGTTTTCGTCCTTGAGCTGCCAGTTGGACAAATCCACCTGCCCGGCGCCGTAGTAACGCAGGATGACGACTTCCGCGCCGAGGTTGTCCGCGCCGACGACGCTGACAATGCGGAGGTCGCCGACCGGGTTGGCGTCCGCGCGGGAGACGGGCGCGCCCGCTTCAAGTCCAGGAAGAGGCGCATACGCGGGGGCGGAGGAAGTCGCTTTCAGGTTGCGGTCGTACCAGAACAGGATCGTCCCCGTCACGCAGGCGGAGACCAGCGCGTTCAATAAAAGAAATTGGAGGAGACGTTTGCGATCCATGCTGGGCGAATCATAGCACAGATTGACGGGAAACCCGATTTTTTTTAGAAACCCGCCCTCTTCGATTTGCGACACGACAGCGCCACCCAGTCTTTCATCTGACGCTGACCGGTCAAAACCAGACCTTTGGCGGACGCGGCCGCCGCGACTTTTTCTGCCTGCTCGGCGAGGATGCCGCTCAAGATGATCTCGCCGCCGTCGTCAATCAAATCCGCCAGCCCCGCGTCGAAGAGACGGACGATGACCGGCGCGAGGATGTTCGCCATCACCAGCGGCGCGGACGCGTACGCGAACTGCCCGGCCTTCACCTCCGCCACCGAGCCTTGACCGAGGATGAGTTCCGCGCCGACGCCGTTTTTCTCCGCGTTCTCGCGCGCGTTGCGGACGGACTCGATGTCAATGTCCACGCCGAGGGCGGAGGCCGCGCCGAGTTTGAGCGCGGCGATGGAGAGGATGCCGGAGCCGCAGCCGATGTCAATGACGGGAGACGGGAAACGGAGGACTGACCCGTCTTCAGTCCTCGGTCTTCGGTTATGGAATTCCTCGATCAACTCCAGGCACAACTGCGTCGTCGGATGCGTCCCCGTGCCAAACGCCATGCCGGGGTCAATTTTGATCGGGATGCGGTCCGGTTCGGGCGAGTCCATCCACGCGGGGACGATCATCAGCCGTTTGCCGATGGGGATGGGCTTGTAACTGGCTTTCCAGGCTTCCATCCAATTCTGGTCGGCGATCTGTTTGTACGCCGGCGCGGGGAGCGGCTGGATCATGCCGAGATAGAACAGCGCTTCCTCCAGCTTCTGCCGCGTCTCTTCGAGCCGGTCGTTGACTTCGAGATAGGCGCGCACGCTGACGGGGCCGACCGCGACGCCTTCGTTTTCCTCGTCGAGGAATTTCACGCCCGTGCTTTCGGTGACGACGCCGTTGGGCGCGAAACGCGCCAGCACGTCGGCGACCGCTTCGGCGAGTTCGCCGTCCACGAGGAGGGAGACTTCGAGCCAGTTCATATTTGTCATTGGTTTTCAGCGCCTTCGCGATACACGCCTTGATATTCGGGCGGCAGGAGGCGCGCCAGTTCCCGCATGATCTGGACGGTACCGTTCGCCAAATCCGCGTGACGGTCCCCGGTGCGGACGAGGCGGAAGGGCCGCCCGACGGTCATCGTGACGGGGACGCGCGGCCAGCAGAACAGTCCGCGATAGAGGCGGGGATTCTCGGTCCCGGTCAACGCGATGGGGACGAGAGGGACGTCTGCGCGCAGGGCGAGGAAAGCCGCGCCGTCCAGTCCCTGCTCGAGTCCGCCGATCACGCTCTCGCGTCCCTCGGGAGCGATGGTCACAAACCGTCCGAGGCGCAGCGACTCCAGCGCGCAGTTCAACGCGCGGCGGTCGGGACGTCCGCGATGAAGCCAGATGACGCCGTACGGTTCGGCGAAGACCCGCAGCGCGGCGATGTCGTAGAGATTGCTTGCGGCCAGCGAATCCACTTCGAGCGTTTGGAGTTGCGAAAGGATGACGACGATGTCCGCGTCGCCAAGATGGTTGAGGACGAGCAGCGCGGGGCCGCGTTCGGGAAAATTTTCCAGGCCGCGCACGGCAAGGTCAATTCGCGTCGCGACGAGGAAACGCATGAGGGCGCGCAAGACGCGGCGCGTCAACCTGCGCCGCCAGTGATATTCGGGGACGCGCGTCAATTCGGGGCGGAATTTTTCCGCGACGGGTTTAGGAGGCGGCGATGACGGATTCGGCATAGACCCCGCGATATTCCTCGGGCAGCAGCCCCGCGATGTGACGCATCACCAGGTCCGCGTTGCGCTGGCGGGATTCGCGCCGCGCCGCGCCCTTCCCCTCGACGACGGGCAGGCGGATCGGCTTGCCGATGCGCATTTCCAAATTCGGCCTTTCGCCGCGGCGGGCGCGCTGCCAGAAATCGTCGGTCGTGCCGACGAGACCGACCGGCAGGACCGGCGCGCGCGTCTCTTCGACGATGTAGGCGATGCCCGGCTTCGCGCGCCGCATGGCCGTCACGCGCGAGCGTCCGCCCTCGGGCGCGATGAACAGCGGGCGGCCAGACTTGACGACGCGCGTCGTCCACTCGAGCAGGGCGCGGTCGTACTCGCCGCGATGCACGGGCGTCACGCCATAGAGTTTGAGCAGCTGCCCCTGCCCGGGTTTGTCGAACACATCCGCCGCGCCGATGATCTCCAGCGTCTCGGGCCAGAAGGCCGCCGCGAACGGCGGGTCGAAGATCGAGACGTGGTTGACCGCCGCCACATACGGTTTGCCCAGCGGCACGTTGTCAAGTCCAGTGATCTTCACGCGCGCCAGAATATGAAACAGCCCGCGAAACACGACCCGCAAAACGGGACGGGTGATTCGAAATCGCAGGGGCGCGCGGTATTCATCCATTGCACAGCTCGCGGACGCGCGCGAAAACTTCATCGGCAGACAGCCCCTCGGTGTCCACGATGACCGCGTCGTCCGCGGGACGCAGGGGCGCGACCGAGCGCGTCGAATCGATTCGGTCGCGCGCGTGGATCTTCGCGAGGATCTCCGCGTAGTCGGCCTCTCCGCCCCGCGCGATGATCTCCGCGAAGCGGCGGCGGGCGCGTTCCTCGGCGGAAGCGTCGAGGTAAATCTTCAAGTCCGCCTCGGGCAGGATGACCGTGCCGATATCGCGTCCCACCATCACGATGCGGCCGCGCTGGCCGATACGGCGCTGTTGACTGCCCATGGCGAGTCGCACGCCCGCGTAGGCGGAGACGATGGAGACGTTCGCGTCCACTTCGGGACGACGCGTCTCCCAGGTGACGTCGCGTCCCTCGACGATCACATCGCAGGCGCGTCCATCGGACTTCGAGGCGGGCGCGACGTCAATGGACATTTCCTCGGCGAGGCGCGTCGCCGCGGCCTCGTCGTGGACGTCCACGCCGCGCTGGAGCGCGCTCCACGTGACGGCGCGGTACATCACGCCCGTGTCGAAAAAAAGATAACCGAGGTCGTCGGCGAGACGTTTGCCGATGGTGGATTTTCCCGACGCGGCGGGACCGTCTATGGCGATGATGGAGGGGACGTCAGGCATCAGTTTTTGAATTTCGGGTTGTGGGTTGTTTGCGGCGCTCGGCGTATCTCTCATGGCTTTTCCGCGTCAATGAACAGGTCGGCGCGGCCCCAGAGAATGACTGTCTCCGGCGCGGTTGGGAGGTCGTGATAGGCGAGCCAGCCCAGGGTATAGGACGAAAACGAATCCCAGGCGGGATACAGGCGCCAGTTAAAGTCCTGCCCGCGATAGGACGCGGCCAGGCCGAGGTCGTCGCGCGTCGGCGTGATGACCAGTTCGGGCGCGGAGGCCGGGTCGAGGGCGACGACGTTCTGCGGGTTGTGGCCGCGAAGCGCCCAGGTCAGCGCGGGCGAGTCCACGCCGACGATGAGGACCGGCAGGGAGTCCGTCTGACCGACAGCCCATTCCGAGGTCTGGTTCACGGTGAGCGTGAGCAGGTCTGCCTGCGCGATGCGCGGGGACAGATCCCAGAGTTCGACGGCTTTTTCGTCGCGCAGTCCCGTCGCGCCCCAGGCCGCGCCGAGCGTGTAGACGCCGAGGACGACGGCCGCGCCCCATGCCGCGCCGACGCGCGCCACCCGCGCCGACCAGCCATATCCCACCAGCGCCGCGCTGACGATCAGGAGAACGAACGCCCCGGCGAGCAGCAGCAGGCGGATGTTGGCCTCCCGCGAGGGGATGGTCGTCCAGCGCAAGGCCTCCACGTCCATCCACGCGAAGGCGAGCAGAAGGATGACGAGGGCGGCAAGCCCGACGATTTCGAGGCGGTCTTCGCGGGGAAATTCGAGATGACGCGCCAATTCGAGCGCGGCGAGAGTCCACAGCGGGACGAGCGCCCAGACGAGGTCCGCGGGCTGGCGGGCGGGATAAAACGCCGCCAGCAGAATCGCGACCAGCGTCCACAGGCTGAGGCGGATGGCGTCGGCGGAGCCGTCCCACCAGCCGCGCCCGATGGCGATGAGCGCGAAGGGGACGGCGAGCAACTGGTACACGCCCAGCGCGAGGAAGAGACGGCCGACCGGCACGGAGACGGGCGAGACCCAGCCTTTGAGATAGTCGGGGAGCGAGGCCAGCCACGCGCCCAGTCCCTGCGGGGAGAGGAAGAGGAGAGTCGAAACGGCGAGGAGAGTCGCGAGCAGGGCGGCGCCCAGCGCCCGGTAATCGGTCTTCAGCGGGACAATGACGGGAGAGGAGGCGACGGAATCGTTCTCCGGCGCGGCCGCGTCCGACTCCGTCTCGGCGGAAGCGGGGCGCGCGGACATGAACTGGGCGAGCATCCACGCGAGGAGCAGGCCGAGGAGTCCGGGCCAGAGGGCGGGGCCGGAGAGAAGCGCCAGGGCGAGGAAAACGCCCGCGAGGCGCGGCCGGCTGCGGGTCCAGAAAGCGGCGGCGAGCAGGGACGAGGTCACGGCGAGGATGGGTCCGCCCGCCTGTCGCGAGAGCGAGACGAGGGCCGGGTCCAGCGCGAAGAAGAAGGCGAGGAGGAGAGCGGGGCGCGGCGTCAGCCGATCCCGGAGGAGGAGCGGCGCGAAGACGAGCGCCGTCCCGAATAGAGCGGGCCAGAAGCGGGCGAGGAAATTGAAACTGCCGAAGATGAAGAACAGGACGGCGGTGAGGCTGGTATAGGCGACGTGGGAACTGAGCGCGGGATACTGTCCCTGCGCGATGTGGAGGGCGTCCAGCGCGAGCCGCGCCTCGGAATCGGAGAGGGGAAGTTCGCCGAGGCGGACGAAGCGCAATCCGAGGGCGATGAGAAAAGCCAGGCAATATAGGGCTGTTTCGTGACGGGGAGGACGCGGGGTCATGGCGCAATTTTAGCATGGAAAAAGAAACCGTCTGGTACAATCGCCGGCATGAAACGCTGGCAATTCTGGCTGGGGCTGGTCATCAGCCTCGTTTTTGTGTACTGGGCCGTCCACGGCCTGGAGTGGGACTCTTTTTGGATCGCGGTCAAGTCGGCGCGATATTGGTGGCTGATCCCCGGCGTGGCCGTCTATCTCGTGGGACTTTGGGCGCGGGCGTGGCGCTGGCATTACCTGCTGCGTCCGATTAAGCCCATCCCGACCAACAGGATGTTCCCCATCGTGTGTATCGGCTACATGGGCAATAATATTTATCCGTTCCGCGCGGGGGAGGTTTTGCGGGCGGTGATCCTGAAACGCAAGGAGGGCGTCCCCGTCTCCGCCTCGCTGGCGACCGTCATCGTGGAGCGCGTCTTCGACGGCGTGGTGATGCTGGCCTTCGTCTTCCTCAACCTGCCCGAACTGGCGCGCGTCAACAGCGACTCGGGCTTCATCGGCGACATCCAATCGCTGGCGGTTTGGGGGTCGGCGGCTTTCCTCGGCGCGCTGGGAATCTTTTTGCTGGCGGCCATGTTCCCGCAAACGACGGCGCGCGTCGGGCTGTGGTTCATCGAACGTCTCACGCCGAAACGCCTGCACGAAAAAATCATCAGCGTGATGAATAAATTCCTGGATGGGCTGGCGTCGCTGCGCTCCCCCGCCAACGTGTTGATGGTCTTCGTCACGACGGTTGTCATCTGGCTTTTCGAGACGGGCAAATACTGGTTCGTCATGCACGCCTTCGACTTCAACGTCTCGTTCTTCGCGCTGATGCTGATGAACGGCATCGTGACGCTCGCGACCACCCTCCCGTCCGCGCCGGGCTACGTCGGGACGTTCGACACGCCGGGCATCGCCATCCTGCAAGCCTACGGCGTGGACAAGGCCATGGCCACCGGCTATACCCTCGTCCTCCACATCGCGCTCTGGCTCGCGCCGACCGTCCTGGGCGCATACTTCATGGCGCGCGAGGGCGTCCACTGGAACGAATCCATGCGCGAGGAACTGGGGGAGAACGGATAATGCCCACCATCGAACAAGCCCGCGCCTGGTACGCGGACGCCGATCCCGTCCACGATTTCGACCACGTCCTGCGCGTCTATCGGATGGCGGAACGGCTGGCCGAAGCCGAGGGCGCGGACCTGGACATCGTCCGCGCTGCGGCGCTGCTGCACGACGCGGAGGGCGCGACGCCCGGACACGCCTCCCGCGCGGACCACCATCACGCCTCGGCGGAATTCGCCGCGCAAGTCCTCGCCTCCGAGGGCTGGGAGGCGGGACGCATCGCGGCCGTCCGGCATTGCATCCGCGCCCACCGCTATCGCGGGACCGAGAAACCCGAAACGCTCGAAGCGAAGGTCCTCTTCGACGCCGACAAACTCGACGTGCTGGGAGCCATCGGCGCGGCGCGCGCCATCGGTTACGCGTCCCTGGCGGGGACGCCGTGGTACGCGGAGCCGTCCCGTCAATTTTTGGAAAGCGGCCGCGAGGTCGAAGGCGAGCCGCACAGCGCCTACCACGAGCATCTCTTCAAACTGCGGAAAGTCCGCGAGCGCATGTTCACGTCCACGGCGCGCGCCATCGCGGAGGAGCGGTTAAAATATCTCGATGAATTCTTCGAGCGTTTGATTGACGAATGGTACGGAAAACGCTGATCTTCTTAACCGCAAAGCGCGCCAAGAACGCAAAGCAAAAGAATAAGACTTCGCGCTCCTTGCAGCCTGCGCGGTAAAACAAAAAGGAGCCAAAATGCAAATAGACATTATCGGTATCCCCGTTGACCTCGGCGCGGATCGCCGCGGCGTGGACATGGGCCCCAGCGCCATCCGCTACGCCCAGTTGCAGCCGCGTCTCGAAAGCCTGGGATACGCGGTGGAAGACAAGGGCAACATCGAAGTCCCGATCGCGGAGATGTGTTCGATCTCCGAGCCAAAGTTAAAGTACATTGACTGCATCGTGCCGATGGGACGCCGCGTGGCCGGCGCGGTCGCCGTCTGTATGCAGGCGGGACACTTCCCCCTCGTCCTCGGCGGCGACCACAGCCTGGCATACGCCTCCATTCGCGGCGCGGCCAAATTCAAAAAACTCGGCGTCATCTGGGTGGACGCGCACGCCGACTTCAACACCGCCGAGACCACGCCCTCGGGCAACATCCACGGGATGCCGCTCGCCGCCCTCGCGGGCCTCGGCGACCGGCGCCTCGTCCAACTCTGGGACGAGGCGGTTCCCGTCGTGGACCCGAAGCGGATCGCGGTCATCGGGGCGCGCGACCTCGACCCCGGCGAAAAAGCCAACCTGCGCGCGGCCGGCGTGATGGTGCAGGGCATGGAGCAGCTCGACCGCTTCGGCATGTATCAGTGCGTCATGAAAGCCATTGACCGCGTAAGCCAGGACACGGACGGGATCTATCTCTCCTTCGACATGGACGCGCTCGACCCGCGCCACGCGCCCGGGGTGGGGACGCCCGTGGCCGCGGGGTTGACGCAGCGCGAGGGCCACCTCGTCTGCGAACTGATCGCGGAGACGGGCAAACTCGTCGGCATGGACCTCGTCGAAGTGAATCCCATCCTCGACGTGCAAAACCGCACCGCCGACCTCGCGGTGGAGTTCATCCTCTCCGCCCTCGGTTACCGCGTGTGGAACGGCGACAACGAATAAAAAAGACAGCCGCTTCAAAGCGGCTGTCTCATTGAACGCCGGTTCCGCTACTGCAACAACCCTTCCGCAAATTTCAAAAGCGCCCGCACATCCTGAAAATTGCTGACCATCCCGACCGAGATCCGCACCGCGCCGCTGGACTTGCCGTCAATGCAGAGACGGAAATCGTCCACGCTCAGGCGCTCTTCGTGACCCGGCTGGGTGAAGCAGACGTCCAGCTCGACGCGCGAGATGTTCAGCGCCACCTCGCCCGCGCCGGGGTTGCAGAAACACCCCGTCCGCAGGGAGATGTTGACTTTGTTGGCCTCGCTCTCGATGAAGCGATGGTCAATCGGATTCCCGTCCTTATCGAAAAAGTTGACGGTCACCGAGCCGCCTCGCCCCTCGGGGACGGCGGGTCCGTAAATGCGGACGAGGGGCGCGCCCGTCGAGTGTTTCATCGCCGCCAGGTTTTCGAGCAGCCAGCCGGTCAACATGCGGACGCGCTCGTGGATCAGTTCGTAGCCAATGGACTCGATGTGCTTGAGACCGATCTCCACCGCGGGGATGTTGAGGTAGTCGAGCGTGCCGTCCTCGAACGCGGCGGGACCGTCGGCAAGGTAGTATTTGCCTCCCTGCACCGAGGCGACGGTGATCGTCCCGCCCGCGAACCAGGGACGGCGCAACTTACGGAGCGCCTCTTTGCGGGCGATGAGCGCGCCGATGCCCGTCGGGTAGCCGAACATTTTGTAGAACGAGATCGGCACAAAGTCGGGGTGGACCGCGGAGAGGTCGAGCGGGTTGGTCGGGACGAAGGCAGCCGCGTCGAGCAGCACGTCCCAGCCGTGGAAGCGGGCGCGCGCGATCCAGTCGAGGGGATGCTGGACGCCCGAGAAGTTGGATTGCGCCGGGAACGCGAAAAGATTGAACCCGCCCTCTTTGGGCCGCGCCAGTTCGCGGTCGAGTTGCGAAGCGTCGACGCGCATGTCGGGCAGGGCGACGGGAATGTACGTCACCTCGGCGCCGCGGGCGTGGGCAAATTCCCGAATCCCGTTGACCGAGTTGTGATTGTCGAACGTGAGCAGGTAGCGCGAGTTGGAGTCGAAGGGATAGGACTCGCCGACGATCTTGAGCGCGCCGCTGGCGTTGGCGGTGAAGATGGCGACGTATTCATCGGGGTCGGCGCGGAAGAAACGCAGGATGTATTCGCGGGTATGCTCCACGAGTTCGGTGGAGGCTTGCGAGGCGGGATTGGTGGAATGCGGGTTGCCGAAGACGTGTTCGCTGAGCAGGCGATGATGGCGGAGAATTTGCGACTCGGCGTAGAGACCGCCGCCGGTGTAATCGAGATACACCTGGGAGTTCACGTCGAGGCGCGCGTACTCGCTGAGGCGGAGGCGATCGAGCGCGTCGGTGGCAGGATAGGCGGGAAAGGCTTTTAGAAATGCAACGAGGTCGAGGTCTTGGGACATGGCGAAACTCCTGCGTCCATTTAACCACAGTCTCTCGCGCTTGCGAAGGAGTCCCCCCTCGGAAATTACGTCAAGATTTACCGCAAAGGCCGCAAAGAAACGCAATTAAACTTCGCGTTCCCGGCGGTTCAATGGGTTTGGCGGTGGGAAATTTTCAGCCTTCTGTGAAAGTCAACGCCTCGGCAGGCCAGTTATCGGGATGGGATTTTTGGACCAGCGCGGCCACCGGCTTCGGGAGGACGTTTTGGATGGTCACCTGCTCGAGCGGCATCCAGACCGGTTCGTACGTCCCCCGCGCGGGATCCAAGTCGGGCGCGTACTCCTCGCCCGCGCCGCTTCCGAACTCCCCGCCCGTCTGTTCGACGAGGAAGAAGAACTGCGGGTCGCCGCGAAACCAGACCTTCGCCGCCAGCCGGACGACGCGCACTTCGACTCCCAACTCCTCCCGCGTCTCGCGGACGGCGCCCTGTTCGGGAGTCTCGTCCGCGTCCAGGCCGCCGCCGGGGAAGGTGAAATAATGCATCCCCGCGCGGTGGCGCTCCAGGAGCGCGAGGGAGTTGTTCTGGATGAGGATGGCGGCGGCGCGGGTTCGCATTTATTTTTCCACG
Source organism: Candidatus Denitrolinea symbiosum (assembly GCA_017312345.1). Taxonomy (NCBI): domain Bacteria; kingdom Bacillati; phylum Chloroflexota; class Anaerolineae; order Anaerolineales; family Anaerolineaceae; genus Candidatus Denitrolinea; species Candidatus Denitrolinea symbiosum. The sequence goes on from BLAA01000002.1 coordinate 28,879, forward strand.
ATGACCCAGGCGGTGTGATCCTCGGCTTCGAGGCGCGTCCGCGCTTCAGGAGGCAGCAGCGCGGCGATCTGCGGCGGCGACAGGAAATGACTGCGCATCAGCGCGAGCTTCTCCCCCACCGCGATCAACTTGACCGCGAAGGTCCGCAGGTCGGGTTCCTCGATGACGAGCCGTCCGCCGGGTTTGAGGACGCGGAAAAGTTCGCGGACGGTCTCGCCCTGATGAACGACGTGGTGCAGCGCGTCCACCATGAGGACGCGGTCGAAGACGCCGTCCGCGAAGGGCAGGCGTTCCGTTTCGGCGGAGGAGGCGTCCAACCCTTTTTGCCGCGCCTGCACGAGCATCCCGCGCGCGACGTCGGCCACGACGACCGATCCCACGTGCGGACGAAGCGCCTCGGCCACGCGTCCCGTCCCGCCGCCCGCGTCGAGGAGAATCCCGGCGTGGGGCAGGCCGAGGACCTGGAGAGTCCGCTCCAGCCGCTTGAACGGGATGGCGCGGTCATAGATCGAAGCGATGAGGTTGAAGTGAGAATTCACAAAAGCATCCCGGAATCTGGAAGTTTTGCTTCCTGGTACGCGGATTTCACGAACAGCACGGATTGTCTTTTCCGTGAATTCCGCGTCCAAAAGCATGTCTTGACCTTATCTCGACCTGGCATATTTCACGATTGGGCAATTCTACCAAATCAAGAGACCGCCCTCGTCGGGCGGTCTCCTGCCTGGCCCTACGCGGCCATAGGAATTCGCTTCACCGTCCGCCTGGGACGATATAAAGCAAGATCATGGTTCGCCTGCAAGTTCAACCAGAATTCAGGAGACGTGCCAAGCGCCTCGGCAAACAGCCATGCCGTTTCGGGAGTAACGCCGCGCTTGCCGCGCACAATCTCATTCACGCGCTGGACGGGGATTTTAAGATGCTCGGCAAAAGCAACTTGCGATAACCCAAGAGGGTTCAGAAATTCCTCAAGCAGAATTTCACCGGGATGAGTGGGAATTCGATTCTCAGGAAGCATGAGATACTCCTTTAATGATAATCAACGATTTCAACATCTTCTGCGCCGTTTTCCCAGCGAAAAATTATTCGCCATTGTTCGTTGATACGAATACTGTAATAACCGACAAGATCACCTTTCAGATTTTCAAGACGATTTCCCGGGGGAGAGCGCAAATCATCCAAACGATGCGCGGAGTTGAGAACATCCAATTTACGTAATGCCGCAGAAATAATGTTTTGAGGAAACCTTCGAACACGCGAAGTGTTGCGGCCATGATATAGATCTGCGGTTGCCGCATCTGCAATGGATTTTATCGGCATGGAGAAATTATAATGCTTTCACGGTATCCATGCAAGGCAAGCAAGAACGAGACCGCCCGATGAGGGCGGTTCTTTCTTCTTTCCTCTTTCTTCACTTACGCGCCACGCGCCCCTACCTCCCATACCTCTTCCTGATCTCCGGCAGGAAATACTCCTCGAAAAATTTATCCGCGTCGTAATCGGGATTCCAGCCCCAGTCGGCGCGGGCGCGCGAGTCGTCCAAATCTTCGGGCCACGAGTCGACGATGCCCTGCCGGCGCGGGTTCGGCTCGAAGACGATTTCCGCGCCGGGGAAGGCCTTCACAGCGCGGTCGCGGAACTCGCCCGCGGTAAGGGCGAACGCGGCGATGTTGTAAACCTGCCGCGTCAACCGCTCGCGCGGCGCGTCCGTCAACATCAGCAGGGACTTGATGGCGTCGGGCATCGCCATGAACGAGATCTTCGTGTCCTCGCGGACGAAGCAGGCGTAGGGTTTGCCGTCCGCGGCGTGGTGGAGCATCTCGGGCCCGTAGTCGCTCGTCCCGCCGCTGGGGAGGGTGAAGGCCGAGATCAGCCCGGGGAAGCGGATCGCCCGAAAGTCCAGCATGACCGGGGGCGCGGGATCGAGGTGTTTCTGTCCATGGAAATGTCCGTAATACATCCCCAATTTTTCGCAATACAGTTTGTTACATCCATACATCGTGTGCGGGTTGTCGTGGTCTTCCTCCTTCACGCGTCCCGCCTTTTGCTTCTCTTCGAGATCGGCCATCCCGTAGGCGGCAATCGAACTGGGGAACAGGAACTTGACCGGTTTTTTATATTTCTCGGATTTATACGCGGCCAGCATCAGCAGCTGCATCGTCCCCTCGACGTTGATGCGGTGCGCCTCCTCGGTGGCCACCTCCGCCTTCGACGAAAGCGAGGCGGCCAGATGATAGATGATGTCGAAATCGTAATCGTAGAACTGCTTGACCCGATTGACGAGGTCGCCCTGCACATGTTCAGCGGAGAGGGCGTGGATGGAATCGGGGAGCGGAGCCAGGTCCGCGGTGACGATGCGATAGCCGCCGCGCGCCGCCAGTCCCTGCACCAGCGCCTGCCCGATCTCGCCGCACGCGCCGGTCACCAACACAGATTTCTCGGTCATGAGATTCTCCTGAGCGGTTCGTAACCGAATGGAATTTTATGCCGCGCTATTGTACAATATTCTCGTGAATCAACGCCGTTTTTCGACCCCGAAATTTCGACGAATTTCGACGCGCGCCGCGCCGCTCCTCCTCCTGCCGACGCTCCTGCTCGCCGCCTGCTCCGCGCTGGACAGAAAACCGCCCGGCGCCGCGACGCCCGTCCCGCCGACGGCGACCCCGCTTCCCTCCCCGACCCCGGTCTGGTTCCCGCCCACCGACACGCCCGCTCCCTCGGCCGCGACCCTGCCCACCGCCACCCCCGATTGGAGTCCCGGCCTCGGCAAGGTCCTCTATACAGACGATTTCACCGATCCCGCGAACTGGTCCAACGGCAAGGACTATCTCAGCAATGGAAGGCTGACTCTGGCCGCCGAGCCAGACGTATATCGGATGAGCCTGCATCAAGACCTGCTCGTCGAGAATTTCTACGCCGAGATCGCCGCCAGTCTCAACCTGTGCCGCGGCGCGGGCGAGTATGGATTCCTCGTGCGCGCCGCCCCGACCGCGTATTACCGCTTCGGCTTGAATTGCAACGGCGAGATCAAAGCCGACCGCGTCGTCAACGGGACGCGCGCGCCGTTGAAGCTCCCCGTCTTCTCCAGCGACGCGCCGCGCGGCGTCCCGGCCCGGGTGCGGATCGCAGTCTGGGCGGTGGGACGCGAGCTGCGCTTCTTCCTGAACGACCACTACCAGTTCAGCGTGGACGATCCCGTCCTGCCGAACGGCTCGCTGGGAGTGTACGTCCGCGCCGCGGCGGATTCGCCCGTCACAGTTTCGTTCTCCGACCTGGTCGTGAGACAGGTCAACGCCAACCCGTGAAGCTCAATAGTGTATAATGTCGGCGTCGGGCGCTTGGCTCAGTTGGTTAGAGCGCCTCGTTTACACCGAGGATGTCGGGGGTTCGAGTCCCTCAGCGCCCACAAAAGACAGCCGCTTCGAGACGGCTGTCTTTTTATTTCGCCGTCAGCCAGACGCCGAGCAGGACGATCGCCATTCCCAGCAGGCGCGGCGCGTCGAGCGGACGTTCGAGCGCGCCCAGCCAGCCGAAGTGGTCGAGGATCATCCCGACGAGGAGTTGTCCCGCCACGATTGTGATGATGGAACCCGCCACGCCGATGCGCGGGATCATGTAACTGATGGCGCCGATCACCGCCAGCCCGAAGACTCCCGCCAGCAGCGCGTACCACGGCAGCGTCCGCCACTGACTCAACTTCCCGCCGCCGAGGAACAAGAGCGGAATCAGCGCGGCCAGCGCCCCTCCCGCGTGGACGATGAAGACGCTTTCCAATGTGCCGAGTCTCTGGCTCATCATACTCGCGAGCGGGCTTTGCAATCCCACCGCCATGCCGCCCGCAAGCCCGATCACGACGATCAACACGACTGCCTGCATACCTGCCTCCTTTTAAGGGAATGATACCATCCACCAGAAATATGGCCCGGATAAACGGGACAAAACTCATATTCTCACTATGACGGGAGTCGGCATACAATAATTTGACGTCCTCGCGAGCGGCGCGAGGCGCTCCCCGCCTGACGGGGAGATCGTCCGCGAACGCCTCGCAACGACGACGTCCAACCGAAAACAGACCGGGAGAATGCCATGACCATCATCGTCGCAGATACCACCTGCAGCCTGCCGCGCGAAACGTTGAAGCGGCGCGGCATCCCGCTCATCCCCCAGATCGTCATGTTCGGGGAGGAGTCTTATCACGACGACAGCGAGATTGACACCGCGGCTTTTCTCGCCAAACTCAAGGCCTCGCCCGTCCTGCCGAAGACCGCCGCGCCCGAGCCGACGCTGTACTATCCGATCTTCGAACGGGCGCGGGCGCGGGGCGAGAGCGTCATCGTCGTGGCGCCCTCGGCCAAGGTCAGCGGGACGACGCGTTCCGCCGAGACCGCCGCGCAGGAATTCGCGGGCGCGGACATCCGCGTGGTGGACACGCAGACAATCTCGTGCAACCTCGGTTCGCTCGTCCTGCTGGCGGACGACATGGCGAAGGCGGGAAAGTCCGCCGACGAGATCATGGCAAAACTCGAAGACATGATCCCGCGCGGGCGCATCTATTTCCTCGTCCACACGCTGGAGTATCTCGCCAAAGGCGGGCGGATCGGCGGCGCGAGCAAACTGCTGGCCGAACTGCTGGAGATCAAACCCATCCTGACGATCCGCGCGGGACAGGTGGAGGCCTTCGAGCGACAGCGCACCCACAAACGCGCCCTGGCGCGGCTGGAGGAGATCGTCCACGAGGAATGCCCGAGGTCGGCGGAGGCGTACTTGGCGGCGATGCAGGCCGAGGCGGAGGAAGAGGCCCGGGTCCTCGCGGCCAGCCTCCAGTCGTGGCAGGGAGGCGGCGAAGTCCCCATCTACGAACTGCCGCCGGCCATCGTCACGCACGGCGGGCCGAAGACGATGGGAGTCGGATTTTTCGTCTAGCGCTTCGCAAGGGCGGGTAAATCCGCTATAATTCTGCCGCTCAAAAGCAATCCCCCACGTCAGCGGTTTTACAAGAAGGAGTACGAATGTCTGGTCATAGCCATTGGGCAACCATCAAACGCAAAAAGGGCGCGGCAGACGCGAAAAAAGGCGCCATTTTCACCCGTCTCGCGCGGGAGATCGCCATGGCCGCGCGTCTGGGCGGCGGCGACCCGGGGACGAATTTCCGTCTCGAACTCGCCATCGAAAAAGCGCGCGCCGGCAACATGCCGAAGGACAACATCGAGCGCGCCATCCGCCGCGGCACCGGCGAAGACAAAGAGGCCGGCTCGTTCGAGGAATTGACTCTCGAAGGCTACGGCCCGCACGGCGCGGCCCTCATGGTGGACTGCGTCACCGACAACCGCAACCGCACCATCTCGGACCTCCGTCACGCGTTCAGCAAGGCGGGCGGCAACATGGCCGAGGCCGGCGCGGTGGGCTGGCAGTTCGACCGCAAAGCGTACTTCTCCTTCCCCTCCAGCCAGATGAATTACGACAAGGCCTTCGAACTCGCCGCGGTGGCCGGCGCGGACGACGTGCTGGACGCCGGCGAGGCGGTGGAGATCATCGCCCCGGTCGACGCGTTCAAGACCCTGAGCGACGCGCTCCACCAGGCGGGCGTCACCCCCGACGAGGCCGAACTGCGCCTGATCGCCAAGCAGGAACTGGAACTGGACGCCGAGTCCACGCTCTCGGTCCTGCGGCTGGTGGAGGGCCTCGAGGAACTCGACGACGTGCAGAGCGTGTTCCACAACGTGAAACTCTCCGACGAAGCGCTGGCCGCCCTCGAAGCCGCGTAAACGAAAATTCTGAATTCAGGCTGCTGAGTTCAGAATTTTTTCTTATGACCCTCTCTCTCGGAATTGACCCCGGCCTCGCCACCACCGGCTACGGACTGGTACGCCTCGAACCCGACGGGAGGCTAGACGCGGTCTCCTTCGGCGTGATCCTCACCCCGAAAACGGACTCCATCCCCGCGCGGCTGGAGAGTCTCTACCGCGGCCTGCGTTCCCTGCTGAAGAAACACAAACCCGATACCGCCGCCGTGGAGAAATTGTTCTTCCAGCGCAACGTCTCGACCGCCATCGCGGTGGGACAGGCGCGCGGCGTGGCGCTGCTCGCCCTCCAACAGGCGGGACTGGAGGTCTTCGAGTACACGCCCAACGAGGTCAAACAAGCCGTGGCGGGATACGGCTCCGCGGACAAGAGACAGGTGCAGGAGATGACGCGCGTCCTCCTGCAATTGAACGAGATCCCCAAGCCCGACGACGCCGCCGACGCGCTGGCAATCGCCATCACGCATTTGAATACGAGGAGGTATGAGGGGTAGGGGGAAGTGGGCAGCTTGTTAGACTACGTCGTGAATGGCAATTTCATGCAGACGGTGTCGGTAGATGATGCCGACGCATTTGTCGGTGGAGGCTTCGGCGGAGGTCAAATCTTGAGATGATGGGGTTATAGGGCTTTTGTTTTAGCCTATGTTTAAAGTACGGCGAGTTGTGTTAGGAAATTAATACGGAGTGATAGTTTCGCTTTGAAGCAATAAGTTTTATAATGCGGTTACAGTATTTGGCCGTACAGTTCATAGATAGCCTATTATTCCATCGTCATTTCAAAGGTCAACAATGTCAAAAAATAGTTTACCCACTTACGACACAATGATGAATCCTTTACTCCGAGCTATGAAGGAGTTGGGTGGTTCGGGGACGGTCGAAGAAATCAACAGTAAAGTAGCAGAAATTCTCGGCTTGCACGATGAGCAATTAGATATTCTGCACGATTCAAAACGTGGCGGGCAGACTGAATTTGAATATCGATTAGCATGGACGCGTAGTTATTTCAAAAGATATAGTATTCTTGAAAATTCCAGTCGGGGTATTTGGGCATTAACTCCTGAAGGCAGAAACCTTGCTGAAGTAAACGAAAAAGAAGTTGTAAGAGTGGTTCGCGAACAATTACGGGCAGAGCGTGCAGAAACCAACGAAGTTGATGAAGAAAGCAAAACGCTTACCTGGCAAGATGAATTACTCGAAGCTCTGATGAAAATGGAGCCATCCGCTTTTGAGAGATTGACGCAGCGATTTTTACGAGAATCTGGATTTATTCAAGTCGAAATTACAGGTCGTAGTGGCGATGGCGGTATAGATGGTCGCGGTATCATGCGACTAGGCGGTTTATTGAGCTTTCACGTCATATTTCAGTGTAAACGCTGGCAAGGCGCAGTCGGAGCAGGTCAAGTAAGAGATTTTCGTGGCGCAATGGTAGGACGAGCAGATAAAGGCTTACTGGTTACGACGGGAACTTTCACAAAAGATGCTGTTCGAGAAGCGACGCGAGATGGCGCGCCTGCTATTGATTTGATAGATGGAGATCAGTTGGTCGAAAAATTGAGAGAATTGGCTTTAGGCGTAAAAACTGAAAAAATTCAAGTTGAAAAAGTGTCAATTGATAAAAATTGGTTTGCTTCGCTATAAAATCGCAGGCTACCAATAAGCTACAGCATCAAGGATAAAAAGAAAATCGCCCTCCAAACCCAAAAAACGGTTCCATACTTTCAGGAACCGTTTTTGATTCCCCGCGTACCCATTTCGAGGCAGGGACAGCCTCCGCCGTCCGCGCGCGCCATGCCGCGCCTTCGATTCAAGCGCCTTTCCCCGGGCTCAGCGCGTCTCGGTGACCTTGGAGATCGCGCGCGGGCGCTCGGTGTCGAGTCCCTTCGCCGAGGTGAGATGACAGGCAAAAAGCTGCGCGGGGAGAATGCCGACGATGGGCGTCAGCCATTCGGGAATCCCGGAGGGGAGCGGAATGGGCGATTGGGCCAGGTCGAGAGTCGACGCGTCGTCGGAGAGGACGACCAGCTCGGCGCGATGCTCCTCCCGTAATTTGGACAGCAGCGCGCGCAGCGAGTCGAGCGTCTGCCCCGTGGGCGCGGCCGCCAGGATGGGGAATCCATCCTCGACCATCGCGATCGGTCCGTGCTGGAAATCGGCGGAAGAATACGGCTCGGCCACGGTGTAGGTCAACTCTTTCAGTTTCAGCGCCCACTCGAACGCGGTGGCGTAATTGAAGCCGCGTCCCAGCGTCACGCATTGACGCATGTAACGATAGCGCTGCGCCAGGCGCGCGACGTCCGCGTCGAGCGCGAGACTTTGCGCCGCGAACGCGGGGACGGCGGCCAGCTCGTCCCAGCGCGCCGCGGACGGATCCAGCGCGGCCGAAAGCATGGCGACAGCCGCCAGTTCGGCGGTGTACGTTTTCGTCGCGGCCACGGCTTTTTCCTCCCCCGCCTGGATGTCGAGGACGAGGTCGGCCGCGCGGGCGAGCGGCGAATCGGGGGTATTGACGATGGCGAGCGTCAGGCAATTTTGCCGCCGGCCCTCTTCCAGCACGCTCACGATGTCGGGCGATTGTCCCGATTGAGAAATGCCGACGACCAGCGCGTCGCGCAGGCGCGGCGGGGACTGATAGCAGGTGAAGAGCGAGGGCGCGGCGAGCGCGAGCGGAAGTCCGTTATGCGCGCCCCAAAGGTAGTTGGCGTAACGCCCGGCGTTATCAGACGTGCCGCGAGCGGCGACCAGGACGTATTGCACGCCGCGGGCGCGGACGACGCGGGCAATCTCCTGGACGGTCTGTTTTTGATCGCGTAAAAGGGCCGCGATCCGTTGGGGTTGTTCGAGAATTTCGGAATGAAGCGACATGTTCTCCTCCGTGATTGGATTATACCCTGTCCATCCCGCCGGACCGTGAACGGGAAAAGCCGGCTTTTCCAGGCAGGCAGACCGATCCGCGCTCTATCGCCGCGAAACGTCCCTGGCGGAAAACTGCTTGTCGGAGGAAATTGCCCTCTTGACAAAACAGAACACATGTTCTAAAATCTCCCCAGTTCACCCACCCAAAGGAGGTCGAGATGAATTCTGCGTATTCGAAATACAAACCCGGCGACGGCATCGGCGCGCTCTGGCGCAGTCTTGGACGGGGACGCCGCTTCAACCGCGGCGCGACCTGGGGACTGATGATCCTCGGCGCCCTGCTGGCTTTCGAGATCTTTAACTTCAGCACCACCCAGTTCGCCCTGCTCGACCTGCTCGGCGGCCTGACCTTCGCCGGTATGCGCTGGGCCTCCATCCTGGCCCTGGCTTTTTGCGGCATTGACTTCGCCGGCATCGCCCGCATCTTCACGCCCGAACAGGGGCGCGAAGAGCCAGCCGAGATCTGGTATCTCTTCGGCGCGTGGCTGCTCGGCGCGGGCTTCAACGCCGCGCTCACCTGGTGGGGCGTCTCGGTAGCCATCGTGAACCATTCCAGCGCGGCGGCCGGCACGGTGGTCAGCAGCGCCACGCTGACCAAAGTCATCCCGATCTTTGTAGCCGTGATGATCTGGCTGATCCGCGTCCTCATCATCGGGACTTTCTCCCTCGCGGGCGACCGTCTCTTCTCGACCGCGTCGAACTACGCGCCGCGTCCCTACCAACCCGCGTCCGCGCAGCCCTCGGGACTCCGCCCCGCTTCCAGCTTCGCGCGTCCCGCTCCCAAGCCGATGACGCAATCCAGCTTCTCCTCGGCCCGTCCCGAACCGACCTACCACCCGCTCGGGTTCGACACGCCCAACCAGCAGCGCGAGTCGTGACTTTCCCCGCCTTCCGCGGGACACGCCCCTGAATCCCGATTATCCGCTCAACCTCCGTCCGTGTCCTTTCCTTAATATCTGTGAACTCATGCCTCGTCCCCGCGTCGAATCCCAACCCGAATTTTGGACAACCGCTTCTCCACAGGGAAGCGGTTGTTCGTCTGGCTTGCTGATCCCACCGTTGACCGTGCTGCTGGTCAGCGGACTTCTAGCGTTACTCGCATACAGCCATATCGCCGCCGCGCCCTTGCCTCTCCAGCCTGCCGCGCAATCGGTCAGCCCGCCCGCCAGTTTGCCTCTTCTTAATTCTGGCTACGCGCAGAGCATCTCGCCCGTCTTCACGCCCGAAATCCAATACTGGGGAGCGCGGCTGGCGGCGTGGTCGGCGGAATTCGGCCTCGACCCGAATCTATCCGCGACCGTGATGCAGATCGAATCGTGCGGATACGAGCGTGCCCTCTCCAGATCTGGAGCGATCGGTTTATTCCAGGTCATGCCGTTCCATTTCTCCGCCGCCGACTCCCCTTTCGACCCCGATACGAACGCCCGCCGCGGGCTGGCCTACCTGGCCGAGTCGCTGGCGCGCGCCGGGGGCGATGCGCGCCTGGCGCTGGCGGGCTACAACGGGGGGATCGGCGTCATCAGCCGCGGCGAGTGGAACTGGCCCGCGCAGACCCAGCGATACGTCCACTACGGCGCGCCCATCTATGCGGACGCGGCCGCGGGGAAAACCAGCAGCCCCGCGGTGGCAGAGTGGCATCTTAAATATGGAGCGAGTCTGTGTCGGCAGGCCCGCGACCAGATCGGTCTGCCCTGAGCGCGGGGCTACTTTGCCAGCGGCAGCCAGACCGCGAAGGTCGTCCCCCGGCCTTCGCGGGAGTTGACTTCGATCCTTCCCCCGTGCTGTTCCACAATCCAATGCGCGATAGACAGCCCCAGCCCAAAACCGCCCGCGGCGGAGCGCGTGCGCGACTTTTCGGCGCGATAGAAACGCTCGAAGATGTAAGGCAGGTCTTCGGCGGGAATGCCCGGACCGGTATCGCGCACGATCAACCGGGCGCGGTCGCCGACGCGGGCGAGGCTGAGGAACACCTCCTCCCCGGCCGGCGTGTACTGAATGGCGTTGGCAATCAGGTTGAGCAGGACCTGCTTCAAGCGGTCGCGGTCGCCGTACACCTGCAACTGGTCGATCTCCGTCAATTTAACGCGGATCTTGTTCCCGGCCAGCACCCGCATTTCAGGAATGACTTCCAGCAGGAGCGTATCCAGTTCGACGCTGGCCTTCGTCAACGGAAGGGACCCCGCTTCGGCCTTCGCGAGCAGCAGCAGGTCGGTGACAAGGCGGGTGAGGCGGCCGGCTTCCTGGTCGATACTGTCGAGTAGGTCGGGGTCGAGTTCCCTCATGCGGCGCATCAAATCCACGTTGCCTTTGATGACCGTCAACGGGGTGCGGAGTTCGTGGCTAACGTCGGCGATGAAACGCTGCTGGGAGGTGAAGAGGACTTCGAGCCGTTCGAACGTCTGGTTGACGGCGTGGACCAGTTGGCCGATCTCGTCCTCGTCTGAGCCTTCGTAGGGGACGCGGCGCGAAAGGTCGTCGGCGCGGTTGATCTGGTCGGCGGCGCTTGCAATGGTGTCGAGCGGCAGCAGGAATTGTTTGACGGAGGCTTGCGAAGCCAGCGCGGAGATGGCAATCCCCAGAATGGTGGTGAAAGCCAGCACCGAGAGCAGGTTGCGGCGCGCCGAGTCCACCACGTCCAGCGTGGCGGCCACCTGCACCACACCCACGCGCCGGCCTTCGGACACCAGCGGGACGCTCAACACGCGCAGGCGGACGCTGTCGTCGAGCGTCACGTCGCGGTAAGACGGCAGAGGCTTGCGGATGCCGACGCTATCCAGCGGTTTGTTGAAATTGCCGAGGTTGGGGGAATAATCCACCAACTGCTGGGTGTCCCAAACCTGGACAAATATATTCGAGGTGGATCTCAGGCTGGGGGCCACGATCCCGCCGCCCATCGCCCCGGTGACGTCAATGTGGACCTGGCTGACGATCTGCTCGGAGGTCCGCTGCAAGGCGTTGTCTATCTGGTTATAGAGAAGAATGGTGACGACGCTGTAGGAGACCACGCCGAAGAATATAAAAAGTCCGCCCAGCAAAACGATATTAAACAGCGTCAGACGGTCGCGGATGGACACGGGGCGCTCAACTATCGGGCGGCGATCAGGAATTTTCGCGCATCACATAGCCGACGCCGCGCAGGGTGTGGATGAGGCGGGGCTCTCCGCCCTCCTCCAGTTTCTGGCGCAGGTAGCGGATGTAGACTTCCAGCACGTTGCTTTCGCCGCCGAAGTCGTACCCCCAGACGCGGTCGAAGATGACTTCGCGGGTCAGCACCTGTTTGGGATGGCGCAGGAAGAGTTCGAGCAATTCGTACTCTTTGGCGGTCAGCTGGATGAGGCGGCTGCCGCGCGAGGCCTGGCGGGAGCCGGTGTCGAGGGTCAGGTCGGCGAATTTCAGGACGGGGACGCGGTCGGGCTGGGTGCGGCGCAGGAGGGCGCGCACGCGCGCCAGCAGTTCGTCGAGGTTGAACGGCTTGACCAGGTAGTCGTCCGCCCCGGCGTCCAGACCCTGGATGCGGTCCTGGACGGAGTCTTTGGCGGTGAGCATCAGGATCGGGACCGACCCGCTGGCCGTCCGCATACGATGACAGACTTCGAGGCCGTCCATGCCGGGCAGCATCCAATCGAGAATGACGAGGTCGGGCTGGTGATCGCGCGCCAGCATCAATCCGCTGCGACCTTCGGTGGCGGTATCCACGGTGTATCCTTCGTAGGTCAAACCGCGCTGGAGGATTTTCAAAATGGCCTGGTCGTCTTCGATGATCAGAATTCTTTCGTTCATAGTTCTTCCTCAGTTCGCAGTATGGCTTTGCACATTCAATGAGGGAGCGCTTACAGGCAAAATATACCACACTTGGCGCAAGATGCCCGGCCGCCCGCCGGTAGTTCTGGGATATACTTGCGCCAGAGGATTCACGCCGTTGAAAAAAAGCGCCCGTTCCATGCGGCCCTATTACGAACTCAAATTGCGCCATAAAGTGGGGATCGTTTTTTTTCTGCCAGCGCTGCTGGCCCTGCTGGTCATGCTGGCCGCCCACATTGTGCGCGATGCGCGCGAGGCAAAAGCCAACCGCGAGCAGGTCAAAGTTGCCGCCTCGAGCCTCGGACACGCGATGTTGAACGGTCTGCGGCACGCCATGCTCAAAAACGATTCGGAAACGCTCGACAGCATGGTCAACGACATGGGAAGCGCGTATCCCGTTCGGCGAATTTGGATCGTGGACTGGCAAAACGTCGTCTGGAAAAGCAGCGCGGCCGGCGATGTGGGACGGATAGCCGCGCCGGCCGATCTGGGCTGCCCGGAATGTCATCAAAACCAGGCGGGGCCGCCGCCGCAGGCGATCGCCTTCTCCGCAAATTCGAATCTGCTGCGCGTCGCCATCCCGGTCGAACAGGCCCCGGAATGCAGGGAATGTCACCCCGCGGCCCAGCCGCACATGGGCGTGATGATATTGGACGCCTCGGCGCCTTCGCTTCAGGCCGGGTTCGCGGCGGGGACGCTGCTGGAGGGGCTGGCATTGCTCATGATCCTGGCCGCGTTCCTGCTGCTGGATTTTGAACTGGTGCAATGGCTCATCGTCCGCCGCGTGGAGGTGATCCACAATGCCCTGCTCAAATTCGGGGGCGGCGATCTGTCCACGCGCATCGCGCCGCGCTGGCGCACCAGCGACGAGTTGACGCAGCTGGCCGATCAGTTTAACGAGATCGCGGAGAATTTCGAGAGGCTGCAGGCCAAACGGAAGGAGAAGGAACGCGTGCGGGCGCAGGCCATCATTGAAGAGCGCGAACGCATCGCCCGTGAACTTCACGACGGCGTGGCCCAGTTCCTGGGTTATCTCTCCGCCAAACTGGGGTCCGTCCAGATCGCCTTGAAGAATCAACGGATGGAGGCCGCCGATAAAAGCCTGGCGCAGATCGAGGCCTCGGTCCGCGACCAGTCCGCCGAGGTGCGCTCCGCCATCGTCGGGTTGAAGATGTCGGGCGGCATCGACCGGGGGCTGATCTCCAGCGTGCGCGAATTCGTGGAACAGTGCAACCGCATCGACGATCTGGCGCTGGAACTGGAAATCGTCGGGGAGGCGGAGAGCGCCCCTCTCTCTGAAGAATCTGCCCTGCAGCTATTCCGCATCCTGCAGGAGGCGGTCAGCAACGTCCGCAAACATGCGCGCGCCGCCGAAGCCTCGATCCGTTTCCAGCGGCAGGACGACCGTTTGACGATGACCATCCGCGATAACGGCGTGGGCTTCGATCCCCTGCTCACCGGGCTGGAGCGGAGAGGCCGCTTTGGGTTGCAGATCATGGTGGAGCGCGCCCACGCCATCGGCGCGCGCATCGAGATCAAATCCGCGCCGGGACAGGGCGCCCAGGTGATTGTCGACCTCGCCCTTCAGGAGTCTTGAACATGCGCGTACTGGTAGTGGACGACCATTCCCTCTTCCGCGACGGGATCGTGAGCCTGCTCGAAGCCGGCGGGCACGCGGTGGTCGGGCAGGGAAACAACGGCCTCGAGGCCGTCCGCCTTACCGAGGAACTTCATCCCGAACTAGTGCTGCTGGACCTCCACATGCCAATTATGACCGGGTTGACCGCCCTGAAACAGATCAAGGCCGAAATGCCCGACATGAAGGTCGTCATGCTCACGGTCTCGGAGGAAGACAAAGACATCATCGAAGCCATTCGCGCCGGCGCGAACGGTTACCTGCTCAAGCAGATCAACGCCGCCGAATTCTTTCAACTGCTGGAGAAATTGGAACGGGGGGAAGCCGCCGTCTCGCCGGCAGTGGCGCTCCATCTCTTTAAGTATGTAGGCCGCATCGGGCCGAAAGCCGAGGCCTCTCCCCTCAGCGAAAGAGAACTCGAAGTCCTGCGGCTGGTTGCGAATGGAAAATCAAATCACGAGACGGCCGAAGCCCTGTCGATCAGCGATAACACCGTCAAATTCCATCTTAAAAACATCATGCAAAAATTGAACGCCTCCAACCGCGCCGAAGCCGTGATGAACGCAAAGCAATTGAACCTCCTCCAAATGCCATAAAACTGGCAGGATGAAAGTAACGCCGCGGCCTACCCGATTGGGTAGGCCGTTTTGATTCCAAACTACCTGCCGGATCTCCCACAAACTACCCAATTTTTCTTGTTTAATCCTGGATTAATGATTATAGTCGCGGCAAATTTCACGCTATGGGAACCCCAAAGATTCTCGTTCTGACCGGCCGGTCGCTCCTCGTGCAAGGGATCATCTCCAACTTGCAGAAGACCTCCGCTTCCCTGGAAATGGAAACGGCGGACGCGGGCCGCGCCGACCTGCTTGAATGGATGGCGGAGCGCCAGCCAGACATCGTGATTCTAGAGTCGTCCCTGCGCGGCCAGCCCAACGGCTGCCCGTTCAACCGCTTCTTCGAGATCCTTCCACACCTCATCGTCCTCGAAGTCAACCTTAACAATTCGAGCGTCCAAATGATCCGCAGCGACCTGTACGAAACCTCCGACTTCGCGGACTTTCTGGGCATGATCCAATCCGTCAAATCGAGCCCTCACGGTTTATTCGCCCCGCTTTCCGCAACGACCCATGAATAAACGCGCCTTCCCCGCCCCCTGGAAGATCCTGTCCATCTTCACGGGACTCATGCTCCTCGCGTGGGTCAACCTGACGCTTTCAGCCGGGCGCGTCCAGGCTCTGACGCCGGGGCAGGCCGGCGCGACGCCGACCGTCACGCCCACCGCCGCGCCCCCGCCCGACGAGCAGCCGATCACTTCCGCCAGCCCGCACGCCACCGGCGACTGTTTCGCCTGTCACTCGCAAGCGGGCATGACGGGCATGACCAAAGACGGGGACGAATACTCCCTGTACTTCGACAAGTTCCATTACCAGGACACCCTGCATTCCAACTGCGTCTTCTGCCACGTCAACCAGAAGAGCTACCCGCACGACTCGTCCCCCACACAGTCCTGCGCGGTCTGCCATTGGGAGGCGGCCGGGGCGCCGGCCCCCGACGGACCGTTGACCTTCCAACTGCCCTACGAGGACACGCGCGCCATCGCGCTGGAGATCAACGCCTCCTGTATGCGCTGTCACGGCGAGGCGTTTAAGGAGATCGAGACCAGCGTGCATACGCGCACCATGTCAAAGGACAACCGCTTCGCCCCGGTCTGCGTGGACTGTCACACCCCTCACGTCATCAAGATCATCAACCGCCAGTACGGCGCGCAACTATGCTCCAAGTGTCACCTGGCGCAAACCATCGCCTACGAAAGCAGCGTGCACGGCACGGCGTTGAAAGCGGAGAACAACCAGGACGTCCCGATCTGCGACGACTGTCACGGCGCGCACAGCGTCATCGGTCCGCGCGACGCGGCCTTTCGTCTCGACGCGTTCGAGATGTGCGGAAAATGTCACGCCGACGAGAATCGGATGAGGAAGTACAACATCTCCACAGACGTGCTTTCCACCTACCTCGACGATTTCCACGGGCGTTCGTCAGACCTGTTCGGCAAACCCGGCGCGGCCAAGATCACTAAAGCCGCCTGCTACGATTGCCACGGCGTCCACAATATCCTGTCGCCCGAAAACCCGGAATCGAAGGTCGCCGCGGCGAACCTGCAAAGAACCTGCCAGGAATGTCACCCGGACGCCAACGCGAATTTCCCTGCGGCCTGGCTGGGCCATAAGCAGGTTTC
Organism: Candidatus Denitrolinea symbiosum; assembly: GCA_017312345.1. Classification (NCBI taxonomy): domain Bacteria; kingdom Bacillati; phylum Chloroflexota; class Anaerolineae; order Anaerolineales; family Anaerolineaceae; genus Candidatus Denitrolinea; species Candidatus Denitrolinea symbiosum. The sequence continues at coordinate 45,266 of BLAA01000002.1, forward strand.
CATACAGGACGAACCCGCGCTGTTCGCCCTACAGTTGTTTTTAATTCTGTCCGTATCGGCGGTCGTGGTCTTCTTCGTCGCCTACATCTCGCTGGATATCGGCAAGCGCCGGGCGACGCGAAAAGCGGAAGCCGCGGCCGCGGAAACAAAAAGCGAGAACGAGGAGGGAAAACCGCAATGAGCGCGAACAAGACCCGTACCTCGCCGCGCAGACCAAAGCCCTACACCTTCCAGATCTCCTGGCGGGACGCTGTGGAAGCCGCCATGCGCTTGCGAACCGACCACAAGGGCAGGCGCTACGTCAACCGCTTTTCCACCGCGGCCGCCATCGAGCATTTCGTGCTTTTGCTGTCGTTCGTGATCCTGGGGATCACCGGCTTCGCGCAGACTTTTTACAACACCGCGCTGGGCAGCCATACGCTGGAGCTCTTCGGCGGGATCGACTCGCTGCGCCAGGTGCATCACGCGTTCGCGTTCATCCTCGGCATTTCGGTCGGCTATCACCTCCTGAACTACGCCAACGACCTGATCGTCTATCGCCACTCCGGGGGGATGTGGTTCGACCACGCGGACTGGTCCCTGCTCTTCCGCCTCGGCCGCTCGAAAAAGCCGACGGAGTTTGGACGCTACACCTTCGCGGAAAAGATCTCCTACTGGGCGACGGCGTTCGCCATCCTGGCGCTGGGCGCCAGCGGGCTGGCGCAGCTCTTTCCCATTTGGGTCTCCGAAGTTCTGCCGGGACGGGCTGTGCCGGCCGCGAAACTGACGCACTTCTGGATGGCGGTCCTGCTGGCGGCTGTCGTGCTGGTCTGGCACGCGTACGACGTGCTGATTCGCAAAGTCAACTTGAGCATTCTCACCGGCAATATGTCCATCAAAGATATGGAGGAGGATCACCCGCTGGAGCTGCACTATCTCGAAGCCGCGGCCGGCGCCGTCAACAGCCAGGATTGGCCGCTGATCCTCGAGATCGCGCGCGAGGACGAACCGCCAATACTCGAGAAAAAGACGGAGAGCAAACCCGCCGTCGAAGCGAGGCGGGAAGCGACCGCCCCGCAGGAAACGCCAAAAAACACGGAGCCGGTTGAAGGTCAGAAAGACGAGGCGGCTTCCCAGGATTCCGTCGAAGGATGATTTCAATGAAGAAGATTCGAATCCCGTTCCTGTCCAAACTTCGCTGGCCGCACATTGACCTTGACCTGAGCAAGCCGGCCCATCGCTGGAAGTTCCTTCTCGGCCTGGTGACGCTCGGCATCGTCGGGGTGGCGCTGGCGATCGGCGGGGTGCAGGGATACGCCTACTCCGAAAGCACGGAGTTTTGCGGCACGGTCTGCCACTCGATGTATCCGCAGTTGGAGCGTCACGATCAGTCGGCGCACGCCAAAGTGGAATGCACGACCTGTCACGTGGGACCGGGCGCGGCCGCCTTCGTCCAATCCAAAATTGACGGGACGCGGCAGTTGGTGGCGACCATCTTCGATAATTATGCGCGGCCGATCAAAAGCCCGGTAAAGAACCTGCGCCCGGCCCGCGAGATCTGCGAAGGCTGCCACACGCCCACTTCGTTCACCGACAACATCATCAAGGTGAACCGTCATTATGACGACGACGCGGAGAACACGCCCTACGAGAACACTTTGATCCTGAAGATGGGCGGACTCAACGTCCTGACCGGCGAGCGGCGCGGCATTCACTGGCACGTCGCCAGCGAGGTGGACTACATCGCCCTCGACGACCAGCGCCAGGTGATGGCCTGGGTGGGCGTGAAACAGCCCGACGGTTCTCTCAAGGAATATTTTTCGCGCGACTTGCTCAACATGGCGCAGACGAATTTTGTGGAGAAGGCGCGCGCCAGCGGCGAACTGCGCACGCTCGATTGCATTGACTGTCACAACCGCACGGCGCATTACATCCCCTACCCCGAGCAGGTGGTGGACCAGGCCATGCTCCACAATCTCATCTCGCCCGACCTGCCGTTCATTCACAAGAACGCGTCGGACCTGCTGAACGAAAAATACGCGTCGAGCGACGAGGCCTTTGCCGCCATTGACAAACTGGCGGAGAAATACGCGTCATCCCCGAAAGATGAAGTGGAGCAGGCCGTCAAGACGCTCAAAGACATCTATACCATCACGAACTTCCCCGACATGAACCTGGACTGGAAGAGCAACCCGAACAACGAGCGTCACAACCCCACGCTGGGATGCTTCCGCTGTCACGACGGCAACCACGTCTCGCGGGACGCTAAAGGAAACGAGGAAGTAATCAGCGTGAAGTGCAACCTGTGCCACACCGTCCCCATCACGGGACGCGGCAGCGAGCTGGTGGTGGAAGCCCCGGTGATCGTGGGCAGCGTCCCCGCTACGCACGCGGACTTTAGCTGGACCGTCACGCACCAGTACGCTTCGTCCGATGAACTGGACAGCTGCGCCGACTGCCACGGGCGGTCGTTCTGCAGCAACCAGGCCTGCCACAACCTCAACCACCCTGCGGACATGGCCTTCACGCATCCGCAATCCTACGCCGAATCCGGCGGACAGGTCTGCTATACCTGCCATCAAAACGTGACCTGCGCCCGCTGTCATCCGGGCGGCATCATCGAGAAACCCTAGCCGAAAAGAAAGGCGAATCACGAGTGAACAAGGCAAAAGACCTTATCGACGCAGTCCAGAAACGGCTGTTCACGAACACCTATCAATTGCAGCGCATCGTCATCCTGACGGCCGTCGTACTGGCGTTGACGGTGGCGGGTTTCGGCGGCTATTACTATTACGACCGCTACCATCGTCCCCAGCCGAAGATCGCCGCGTCCAGCATCGAAGCGGCGGAGAAGGCGGTGGCAGAAGATCCGCAGGACGCCGCGAAACGCCTGAACCTGGCCGAGACCTACCTCGCCAACCGTCGTTATGAAGACGCCATCGCGCAGGCGCAGGAAGTCAACGCCGCCTATCCCGACGACCAGCGCGCCTGGTTCATCCTCGGGATCGCGAACGCGCTGGGCGGCCGCCCGGCGGAGGCCGTCGAACCGCTGGAAAAATTCCTCGAGGCCAACCAGGACGCCGAGATGCCCGGCCTGAACAAGACCCTGCAATCCGCTGCCTACTACCTCGGCGACAGTTACCTGAAACTGGGACAGCCCGACAAGGCCATTTCCCCGCTGGAAAGAGCCGTGGACTGGAGTCAGACCGACGCCGACGCCATGTACAAACTCGGCATGGCCTACCTCGGCGTGAGAGCGTACGAAAACGCCGCCAACATGTTCATCCAGGCTACCCGCTTCGTGCCGAACTACACCGAGGCCTATCAGGGACTGGCGGCCGCCTTCCAGGGACTTAACGAGCCGGGACTGGTCAAGTACGCCAACGGCATGGCGGCCTTCTCCACGAAGGACTATTCCAAAGCGCTCGACCTGCTCCTGCAAGCCGCCCAGGCGCGCCCCGACTTTGCTCCCATCTTCAGCGGGCTGGGCATGACCTACGAAGCCGCCGGCGACCTGCAAAACGCCAAAACCAGTTACGAAGCCGCCGTCAAACTGGACCCGAACGATTTCACCGCGAACACCGGCCTCCAGCGCGTGAACGCGCTCTTGAACAAATAGGAACGACGAATGGCAATTCCTGAAATTAACGAACCCACCCCGGTCAAGACCGAAGCGGACGCGAACCTCCCCGCGACGGATCATCCCGAAGCGGAGACGCCCGCCGCGCCGCCCGTCCCCCTCACGTCTGAGGAAAAAGAGGAACAGGACGAGAAGAAGCGGCGACTCCTGCTGCTCCTGCTTCTGCTCCTGCTCGTCTGCCTGTGCTGCGTGTGCGGATTGCTGGGACGTTACCTGATCAAGAAGGAACCGCTCCCCAACATCATCATCCCGACGCAGGTCTCGGTCTGCACGCGTCCGGCGTACAAATTCTCCATCAACAACGTGGACGGTCCCGTGTCGGTGGCGCTCTCGCCCGACGGCAACCGCATCTACGCCGCCGAGACGGGCGGCAGCCGCCTCGTCAAGGTTTTCGACCGCGACGGGAACTTCGTCACCAGCTTCGCCCCGCCCGGAACCGACAAGGCCAACCGCGAGCCGAAATACATGGCCGTTGACAAGCAGGGACGCATCTTCCTCGTGGACCGCACCAGCCAGGCCATAGACATCTACGACCCGAACGGCAACCTGATAGACGCCATCATCGGCCGGCAGATGACCCTCACCAAATACATCGCCCAGCAGTCCGGCGGAAGCGTACCGAGAGGACTGATCATCACCCACTACGAGGGCATCAACAAGAATTTGACTTATACCTCCGACCTGGGACTCAAAACCATTCACCTGACGATCCCCGAGGAGAACTATCCCTTCTCGCCGCTCGGGCTGCGCTTCGACGCCGACGGCAACCTGATCTACACCGACACCACCACCGACGCCCACAGCGTCCGCGTCATCCCCGCGGCCGCGCTGGAGGGCGATCTCTCGTCCTTCGCCCCGGTCATCGCCGCGTTCGGTTCGGAGGGACCCGGCAACGAGCAATTCCAATTCCCGCAGACCGTCGTCAAGGACGGCAGGGGCAACTTCTATATTTCCGATGGGAACAACGCCCGCGTCTCCGTCTGGACTCCCGAACGCGCTTACAAAACCTTCTTCGGGTTCGGACAGACGCAGGGCGCGCTGAACCTGCCGCGCGGCATGTGGATGGCCCGCGGCGACTGTCTCGTCGTGGCCGACGCGGTCGGCTCGACTTTGCGTGTGTATAACGTCTCCGGGGATGAGCCGCAATTCGCCTTCGACATCGGCGAGTTCGGTCTCGAGGAAGGCAAGTTCAACTACCCCATTGACGTTTATATTGATGGAACCGGACGGTTGTATATCGCGGACCGCGACAACAACCGTATTCAGGTTTGGTCTTACTAGGCCAGGAGGTGAGAACCCGCCAAGTACGAAACCAGGACCCCAACCCATGTTCGAATCCTACTTAGGAGAGTGTGTATGAAGAAACTTCTCTTCGCAATGGCGCTGGGCGCGATCCTCATCCTCGCCCTCGCCACCACCGCAACAGCGGACAACGGCCCGCACGGCGGCTTCAACGGTTCCACTGAAGCCTGCGCTTCGTGCCACCGCGCGCACTCGGCGATTTCCTCCGACGGTTTCCTGCTGGTCGCCAGCGACGTCTACAGCCTGTGCACCTCGTGCCATGACGGCACCGGCGCGTACACCAACGTTGTGGACGGCTACTACGACACCGCCATTCCCGGTCCCGATACCCACGGCAAGGGTAGTTGGGCCGGCGGCTGGGGCGATGCCGGTTACGGTCTGTTCGGCGGCGGGTTCGTCAACGCCCGCATGTTGACCGACTACGGCAACGCCTCCAACGAAGGCGGTCTCGCAAACACGACCGCCAACGCGGCCGCGGATCGCAACAACTCCCTCACTTCGTGGGCGCGCATGAACGCCTACGATACCAGCGTGGCCTCCCCGCTCGCCGTGGGACGCGCGGCGACATCCAACCACGATGTCTCCACCGCGGGCCGCTCCGGCACCGTCTGGGGCTCCGGCAACATCAATGCCGGCGGCACGCTGGCGAACAACTGGGGCGCGGGGACCTTCACCGGCGCCACGGAGTTGGAGTGCACATCCTGTCACGATCCGCATGGAAACGCCGGCAAGCAGTGGGGCTCCGCCACAGGCGCGCCGTATCCGTCCTACCGCATCCTGCGCTTCCAGCCCGGAGGCTCGAACGGCTTCGAGGTTGCAGGCGAGGTCGGCGCGGGCGCGGCGTTCTACTGGAACACCGCCCAGACCTGGAGCGCGGCCAACGGCATCGCGGCCGGCTATGTCGGTCAGACGGTCATCCCGTCGGTGGCTGGCGTTCAAGTTCCCGATACCACCGTCAAGTGGTATTCGCTGAACAACAATCCCGCCCTTGACCGCACCGTGAGCTCCTACAGCACCCGTTACGTCCCCGCTGCGGTCAACAGCCCGTATGTGGCGAACTTCGCCGGCGCAGGCGACTACGGCGGCCGCTACTATGCCTACAAGCGTCCCGCCGTTACCGCCTTCAACATCACCGCCACTTCGCGCGTCGCCTGCTTCGACGGCACAACGATGACCGCCAACGCGGCGGACTGCGCCGGCGGCACGGGCGGCACGGCCTTCAACAACCAGGCCCCGCACGACGTGATGGGGTACTGGTGCGCCACCTGCCACGACCGCTACCTGGCCCCCGGCCTGGCGTCTCGCAGCACGGACTCCGGCGATCCCGGCTATCACTACCGCCACCGCGCTGGCGCTTCCGGCGCCACCCTGGCCGGCGCCGGGACCTATACCTGCGTAGACTGCCACAACGCGCACGGCACCGCCGCCACCGCCTCCTCGGCGCTGGCGAGCAACGCCTCCTATGCGGGCGGCTCCGTCCTGCTCAAGGCCGACAACCGCGCCATCTGCCTCCGTTGCCACGCGGGGGCGGTCAACTTCTTCAACGTGACCACCAGCCCGACCGCGCCGATCATCGTCCCGGTCGCGGCTCCCGGTCCATAAGCCTGATAAGACCACAGCGGGGAGGGCAGACCAGCGCCTTCCCCGCCACAGGAAAACGCCGTGAAAGTCTCTCGCCTCCAATGTACGAAAGCAATGGCATACGCCAGTTCCGGGGTCCGAACCGGCGCAGCGCCGCTTTCGCGGCGTCGCTTGTCTCCCAGCAGGGGCGTGGCGGCTATCCAGCCTCCGCCATGCCCGTCGTCACGTCCCTGATGGATTGCCTTTAATCGCCTGTTTCAACGAAGTATTATCCGTGAAGAAACGCCTGCGCAACGCCGCCCGCTCCCGAAGTCTCGCCACGACATTGATGGTTATGGCGACGCTGATTGTAATCGCCGCGCTTGCCGTCCCCGCGCAGGCCGGCCGGCCGTTTTCGTCCGCGACCGCCACTCCCACCGCCACCCCTCGGTCATTATTCCCATTCTTATTCCCCGCCAAACAAGCCGGAGAGACCTTCAATCCCGGACTACTATCCTCGCCAGACAGCCCTCTTGAACTTGCCTCCAGCCGTCCGCTTAACCTGCTGGCTGGGAAGCTCATCTTCACCGGACTGGTGAACGCCTCCTCCTGCGCCGACGGCGGGATCCTCCGCAACGGCGCGGCCACCCCCTGCGGCGAGCGCGCGGCGCACAACGCCGTCGTCCTCTGGCAGAACCAGTTCGACGAAGCCATCTACAACGCCGCCATCCAGCAGGGAGTCCCGCCCTATCTCCTCAAAAACGTGATCGGACAGGAAAGCCAGTACTGGCCCGGCAATCATTCCACCCGCTATGGTTACTCCGAATACGGACTCGGCCAATTCACCAACAACGGCGCCGACACCCTCCTGCGCTGGAACAACGGCTTCGCCCACGAGTTCTGTCTTCAGATCTACACCGCCGAGACGTGCAAAACGCCCTACGGACTCATGCCCGCCTCGCAGCAATCGCTCCTGCGCGGCGCGATCATCCAGCGCGTCGACGCGGACTGCGCCAACTGCCCCGGGCGCGTGGACCTACAGCGCTCACGCAACAGCGTCATCTACGTCGCCGCGGCCCTGCGCGCCAGTTACAACAGCGCCAAATACTACGTGGAAGGTCTCACCGGGCGCTCCTTCGCCAACCTCGATCCCGGCGACGCCTGGCGCATTTCGCTCATCGGCTACCACAACGGGCCGGGCTGCCTCGCCTCGGCCATCAGCCGCGCCAGGAGCCAGCGTCTCGCGACCAACTGGAAGAACATCTCCAACTCGCTCGACACGGGCTGCGAAAGTTCCATCGAATATGTCCGCGCGGTGAAGAACCTGCAACGCGCCACCGACGCGGAACTCCGCCTCGCTCAGCGCGACGCCAGCATCGCCGCGTCCCTCGTGATTGGCTTTATGCAGCCCACCGATGTCCCGCCGCTCGCGCCCGAACCGACGACGACCGCCGCGTCCGCGACCGAGACCGCGTCCGTCACGCC
>BLAA01000003.1 GCA_017312345.1 Candidatus Denitrolinea symbiosum
CCACCGGGACCGCGTCCGTCACGCCCGAACCGACGACGACCGCCGCGTCCGCCACTGAGATCGCGTCCGTCACGCCCGAACCGACGACGACCCTCATCTCCCCCGTCACCGAAACGCCCACCGTCGAGCCGCCCACGTCCACGCCCGAACCTCCCGCCACCGCGACGCCAACAGCCGAGCCGGTCACGCCGACCGTCACGCTCGAACCCGTCGAAACGGTGGAGATCCTCGTCAAATTCAAAGGCCTCGTCCCCAATTTCATCGCCAGCGGCATCATCAAATCTGCGGGCGGCGAAGTGACCGACAAAACAAACGGCATCGGCCTGAACGTGGTGGCCGTGCCGGAAGACCAGGCCGAAGACCTCATCCAGGGCCTGACCGACAACCTGCTGGTGGATTACGCCGAACCGAACCACACGGCGCGGGCCTTCTACGCGCCCAACGACCCCGGCTTCAGCGACCAGACCAACCTGTCCGTCATGCAGGTCCCCTTCGCCTGGGATGTGACGCGCGGCGAGAACGTGATCGTGGCCGTCATTGACACCGGACTCGACTTCACCCATCCCGACCTGATCTCCAACCTGTGGGCCAACCCCGGCGAAATGGGGATGGACGTCAACGGCAACGACAAGGCTTCCAACGGCGTGGACGACGACAACGACGGCTACGTGGATAACTGGCTGGGCTGGAACTTCGTGGACAACAACAACGACCTCGCCGACCACAACGGACACGGCACGCACAGCGCGGGCGTCATCGGCGCGGGCATGGACAACGCGCTGGGGATCGCGGGCATCGCGCCCGGCGCGCGCATCCTGCCCATCAAAGCGCTGAACGACCAGGGCTACGGCTCCTACGCCGACGTTGCGCGCGCCATCGTCTACGCGGTGGACCACGGCGCGCGGGTCATCAACCTCGGCTTCGGCGGACAGGCCGAAAGCCAGGCGCTGCGCGACGCCACCGACTACGCCCACCAGCACGACGCGGTCGTCGTGGCCGCGGCCGGCAACGGCGCGTCGGACGCGCCCTACTATCCCGCCGCCAACCCGAACGTCATCGCCGCGCTCGCCCTCGACCCGTCCCTCGCGCTGGCCTCCTTCTCCAGTTACGGCTACGTCTACAGCGTGGGCGCGCCGGGCATGGGGATTTTCTCCACCGTCACCGGCGGCGGGACGGGGACGCTGGACGGTTCCTCCGTCTCCGCGGCAGAAGTCTCCGGCGTGGCGGCGCTGCTCGCCTCCCGTCCGCAATTCGACACGGCGGACAAGATCCGCGGCGCCATCTTCGGCTCCGCGCGGGACCTCGGGGCGGCCGGCCACGACCCGTACTTCGGCTACGGCCTCGTCCAAGCTCTGGACGCGCTGGCCTACAACCCGTCCGCGTTCCAAACGCCCACGCCCTCCCCCACCCCCGCGGGGACGGCCACCCCCATCCCAACCGGCATTCCCACCGGAGTCGCGATCCAGGTGGACGCGCCCAACGCCGACATCAACAACTACACGCGTTCCTGCCCCACCGGCGCGGTCTTCGGCGCGCTGGGTGGCGCGAACGTCCCGGCGGTGCAAGTGGACGACGGCGCATCCGCCGCCATCCCGGTCGGATTCGATTTCTGGCACATGGGCGCGCGCTACACCAGCGTGTACGCCAGTTCGAACGGCTGGCTGTCGTTCAGCGACCCGCTCGGAAATTCATATCCCAACAACAACGCGCCCACCCTCGCCAACGCCCTGCCGCGTCCGATGCTCGCCCCCCTGTGGGACGACCTGAGCGGCGTCGGCGGGACCGCGTCGTACGCCACGACCGGGACCGCGCCCAACCGCGTCTTCACCTTCGAATGGTTCAACTGGCGCTGGTCAAGCGGCGCGGCCGGCGCGACGATCAGTTTCCGCGTGGAACTCTACGAGAGCAGCGGCGTGACGCGCTTCCGCTATGTGCGCGACGCCGCGCCCGTCGTCGCGGGATCCGCCTCGGTCGGTATGACCGGTTCCGGCGTCGGCCCGGGGACCTTCCTGGCGGTCAACCCCAACACTTCGTTCACGACCGTCTGCCCCAGCTGGGACGCGAACGCCGACCCGGCCAACATCTTCGGCAAACCGCCGAGCGGAAAGATCCTGACCTTCACGCCTCCCACGCCGGCCGACCCGACCGACTTGCGCGTTACCGCCTCCACCGCCAACACCGCGACTTTGACCTGGACTGACAACGCCAGCAACGAAAACGGCTACGTGATCTACGCCTCGACGGACGGCGTCAACTTCACCACGCAGGCGGGACTCACCCCGGGCTGGCAGGCGAACGCGATCCCCGGCACAGGCTCCACCGGCACGACCACAGTGACCGGACTCTCGAACGTCGAACAACTCTACTGGCGCGTCTACGCCGTCTCGGAGGGACGCTTGAGCGCCGCGCCCGCGGCGATCCACCCGCCCTCCGCGCTGACCTTCACCAACTTCCAGCCGACCTCGGCGACCCTCAATTGGGTCGACAGCCCCGACGACGCCGGTTACGTCATCCTCAATTCCACCAACGGGACTGACTTTGCCTTCGTCGCGCAGGTTCCCGCCAACGCCATCTCCTACAACGCGGGCGGGTTGACCGCGGGCGTATCCTACGCGTGGCGTGTGCAGGCGATCAACCCGCGCGCGGCCAGTTCCGCCATTCAGGGATCTACGCCCGCCGTCGTCATCACCGCGCCGGCGGACAACTCCACCTTCCTCCAATCCAACACGATCCACTTCGACGCGACCGCCACAGACGCGCTGCAAGGCGACCTGACGCCGGTCATCGAGTGGAGCTCCGATATTGACGGCGCGCTCGGCACGGGCGGAAGCCTGAACCGCTCCAACATGAGTCTCGGCCAGCATGTGATCACCGCCGAGGCGACGAGTCCGAATGGCTTGACCGCCGTCGCCACGATAACGATCATCGTCACCGACGCGGGCGGAAACGTCCCGCCGCAGCTGTTCATCACCGCGCCCGTCAACAACTCCGTCTTCATGCAGGGCGCGAACGTCACTTTCACCGGGACGGCCAATGACCTCCAGGACGGCAACCTGAGCGTCAACATCCAATGGAGTTCCAGCATTGACGGCGCGCTGGGAACCGGTTCGAGCGTCTCCACCAACGCCCTCAGCGTGGGCATCCACATCATCACGGCGCAGGTGACGGACTCGGACAACCTGACCAGCACGAAGACCATCCGCGTCTACGTGACCGACCTGAACGGAAACCTGCCTCCCGACCTGGTCATTCTCTCGCCGGTCAACAACGCCTCCTTCCAGCAAGGCGACATTGTGGGCTTCCTGGGCAGGGCGCTCATCGCCTCCAACGGCGACATCAGCGGCCACATCCAATGGACGTCGAGCCTGGACGGCGCGCTGGCTGCCGACTCATCCAGCTTCGGCTCGTCCGCGCTGAGCGTGGGCGCGCACACCATCACCGCCTCGGTGACGGACGCCAACTCCGGCCTGATCGCTACGGCCGCGATCGCGATCATCGTCCAGCCGCCTGCTCCGGCGGGCGACGATCCGCACGGCATGTTCAACGGCTCGGTGGATACCTGCGCGGCCTGTCATGCGTCCCACTCCGCCGAGAGTTGGGGACCGCTCGTGCAGTTCCCCGATTCGCCCTACCAGAACAACGATTACTGCCTGAGCTGTCACTCCTCCGGCGCGCAGGCGTACTCCACCCACTCGAATATGGACGCCACAGCCGCGCTCGAACAGCCGTTTGAGTTGTTGTGCATCCAATGTCACGACCCGCACGGCAGCCAGCCCAATCTATCCAACATCCGCCGCGGCCTGAAGTTGGGGACGCTGCCTTCCACCTTCGACGCGATGACCGACTCCGGGAGTTCGGTCCTCTTCACCGCGCGGACCGGCGCGGGCTCCTTCGACGACGGCTCCAACCCGGCCTCGCAGCTTTGCGCGGCCTGCCATCAAAGCGCCGCCAACCCCGGCGCGCCGATGACCCTCCACAACGGCGGCGCGAACCACAACGGCGGGCGGGACTACGCCGGGCAGGACTGCGCCGCCTGCCATCCGCACAGCGTCGATTCGGACGTCTCCACCCGCGACGGCTTCACCACCACCTGCCGCGCCTGTCACTCCCAGCCGCAGGACGCCGGGAACGGGACGCCGCGCCGCCAGATCGTGGGCTACCCCGCCGGGTCGGGCGGAAACGACAACGACTTCGCGCGCGCCTCGCACCACGTTGAAGGCAACGACGCGGTCGCCGACGCGGACTGCGTCGTCTGTCACGAAATGACCCAGCACACGCAGGGCAAAGTGCGTCTCTATAACGAGGACGCGCCCTCCATCGTCTACACGCTCGACTACCTCAAGGACGGCGCCAACGACGCGGCCGAGTACGAATCGTTCTGCCTGTCCTGCCACGACTCGAACGGAAAAGCCGGCAACCTGACGCCGTTCAGCGACAAGAAACTCGTCCCCTCGCTCAGCGTCTCCTTGTGGAACTTCGCCCAGCACAACGTCGTCCGGCCGTTCTTCTCCGCCTCCTGCCTCGACTGTCACAGCAACGGCCACGGCTCGAACAAGGCCAGCCTGCTCTCGCAATACTCGGCCTCCGCGCCGTGGGACTATCAATACCTCGGTTCCGGCGCGGCCCCCGCCGACGTGATGGACCAGGAGGAGGACTTCTGCGCCAAGTGCCACAGCGCCTCCGGCCCGGGCAAGGACATCCAAACCGCCTTCACAAACTACGCCAACACCGCCACGCGCATCTTCAAACACGACGTGGGCAATACCTACCAACGACACAATCCCAGCGAGGTCTTCGCGGGACTCTTCGGAGGCGCCAACCGCCACGTCGAATGCGCGGACTGCCACGACTCGCACGCGGCAAAGGACGGCGCGACCCTGCCTCCCACGCTTCCGCTGGAACTGCGCGGCGCCTCGGGCGTGGAACCGGTCTACAGCGGGAGCGGCGCGCCGCTCAGTTACAACTTCCTCGCCCAATCCAGCGCGGAATACCAGATCTGCTTCAAGTGTCACTCCGGGTACACAACCCTGCCGACCTATCTGCCGGATGGCTGGAACGGCGCCTCCTTCACGCCAAACGGACTCTACAAACTGACGACCAGCGCCCTGCCCCAGATCGCCGACAGCCGCGACATGGCGCTCGAATTCAACCCCAACGCCGCCAGCTTCCACGGCGTGCTTGCCCCGGGGAAAAACCCCAACATGCCGGATAGTTTTGTGCCAGCCTCGGGCTGGACCGGTACCAGCCGCCTGTACTGCTCGAGCTGCCACACCAACGCCAACCCCGCCGCGGACGGGAGCGGTACGCACGGCTCGCCCTGCCTCCACCTGCTGCGCGACGCCGTCAACGACGCGACTTGCAATCAATACACCACCGTCTGGGCGGCCGGCCGCCCGAACGACAACGAGGTCTGCTTCGCCTGCCATCGCAGCGACGTGTACAACGCCAGCGCCCGCGCCATGAACGTCAACCTGACCGTCTTCCGCTCCGGCCAAACCACGAACCTGCACTGGAAACACTCGTACGAATGGGGAATCTCCTGCTACACCTGCCACGACTCGCACGGCAGCGAGCAGTTACATCTGATCAACTTCGACGCCTCGGTTGTAGAACTCGAGCCGGGCTACACCAGTCAAAGCGCCTGGCAGGCCAGCCTCAACCCGAACGGGACCACGGCCACCGCATCCTGTTACACTGGGCCCGGCGGCTGTCACAGCGCGCAATCCTACACGCCTTAAGGAGGTTCCCATGAAACGGCCGCGCGTCAACATCCTCTCCCTGCTCTTCGACCTGCTCATTGACTTCGCCCTGATGGGCATGGGCGTCGTCCTGTACTATCATTTCATGGTATACCCGCTCGCGCCGGTGGGACTCAGCCAGGTCTTCATTGACATCGTCGGCAGCAAGCTGACGGCCGTACTCATCATCTCCGGGCTTCCATTCATCGTCGGCCTGTTCAGCCTGATTCGCGTCATCGTCCGCACCGGGAAGAAACTCGCCGCGCCGAAAGACAAAGGCGACGCGCCGGCCTCCTGACGCGCGCTGATCCGGGACAATGCCTCCATGCAATCCCTCGTCCGCTTTTGGAAAAAAGACATCATCAACAAATTGATCGTGCTGGTCCTGTTGGCGCTGGCCGGAGGCGCTATCGGGATCGCGGCGCTGGCTTTCAACATGCCGCAGGGCAAGGAATTCACGAAAGCCTTCACCGACCTCCTGCCGGTCCGCTCGACGCCGACCTTCGACGTCAACCTGTACCTGACGCCGGGCGCCGTCCAAGTAACGCCATTGCCGACGCTCACCCCCACCCCGCGGCCGACCATCACCTCCCGCCCGTCCGAGATGCCCACCCTCGCGCTGGAACAACCCAGCCCGACGCCCGCTTCCATCCTGACCGTCGAGCCGGCCGCGGCTTCCCAGCCTCAACCTGGCCCGGCCTGCCTCCCGAACAACCCGCGTCTCTCCGGCCAGATCCTGGACGTGGTGGACGCGGTCACAGTCCGCGCCATGATCGACGGGCTGGTGTACACCGTCCGCTACATCGGCGTGACCGAACCAGACGACGACCGCTTCCTGCTTGCGGCGCGCTCCCTGAACTCGAAACTGGTCTACGGGAAATTCGTCACCCTCATCGCGGACGTCGAGGCGAAAGACGAGCGCGGACGTTCGCTCTATTATGTGCTGCTCGACGGTCAACTGGTCAACCTCGAACTCATCCGGCAGGGACTAGGTCTCGCGCACGACGCGCCGCCGAACTCCTCCTGCGCCGCGCTCTTCCAGCAGGCGCAGCAGGACGCCATGAACGCCAAAGTGGGACAGTGGAGCGTCGCTCCCTGAAACCTCGCCCCCGATTCACTCCCCCCGTTTCCAATTCAGAAAAGCCTCCAACACCTTGCGGTTGATGAGGATATCGTTGCTCTTGTGGTCGGTGAGTTCCACGTCCACGGCGGCGATGCCGTTGGCCGAAGCCCAGTCAATCAGCTGGCCGGTATATTGACAGCCCGGGTCGTTGATGGGCGGATAGAGATAGGCGCTGACCTGCGAAAGCGCGCGCGCCAGACTGTCCGAGGCGGGATCGGGCTCGGGACGTCCGCCCGCGAAGATGGCGGACATGGCGCTGTGATAACTGATGAGCGCGTCGACGCGGTTTTCGAGCAGGAAATCGCGCAGGGCGCGCGTCTCCGGCTCGGAGAAGGGAGATTCGCCCGCAGAAATGGGAGCGGCGGCGAAGCATCCCGTCCGATCCCAATCGGCCTGCCAGAGGGCGTCCCAGTTGCGGTTGAGGTCCACGCCGCGGGCGTTGGAGCGGCCGGCTGGGAGGTCCAGGTAATCGTAAAAACCGTCGGGGTTGAAGACGGGCAGGAGGTAGAGCGTGATGTCTTCGGGGACTGTGATCGAACCGCTTCTTAAGTCGTCCCGTAAAAGATAGACCAGCGTGGCGGTGTTCCCCTCGTAGCCGCCGTGGATGGCGCCGATGATGACGCGCGCGGTCGGGCCGGTCCCGAAGCGGTACACGTCCAGCGACTTGCCTTCCAAAGACTTGCCGATGGAAAATGGCTCTCCCTCCTGCGGCTGCGGGGTGACAGTGGGCGTGAACGTGATCGCGAAGACCGGCGATGGGACGGGCGTCACCGTCGCGGCCGGCGGCGAGGCGGACGCGGGCGCGGCCGTTTCGCTCGCGGCAGCCGGCGGGGCAGCCGGGCGCGGCCGGGCGAGCAGGCTCAACAGTCCCAGGAGCAGGCTGAACAGAACCAGCGCGATCAACGCGCCGATCCCCAGCCACTTAATATCCGATCTGGAGATGGTAACGCGGCGGCGAGGTTTCATCTATCCCTTGATATCATTGAATTCCTGCCGAGTATATGCGATTGCAAACGGCATGACAAGAAGAAAAACGCGCCGGCGCGGGCGCCTTTCAAAGCAGGCTGCTTCGGTTGGCGAATTTTTTGAATGGACATTATCGGAAATAACGCCGGCGTTTCTTTTTCTGCCGCGAGTGACGCGAATTTCGCGAAAAATCATGGAAAATTCGCGCGCATTCGTGAAATTCGCGGCCAGGAATTTTATTTCCGAAGGAGTCTAATGCATTCGCGTCACGCCTGGGACGGCGCCGGGATTCGCGGCTGCGCGGCCTGCGCGATGAGAGTTCTCCGGCTTTGCTGCAGCCATGCAAGCTTCTGAAATTTTCATTGCCAGAAAAGCCAAACGCGGCTATAATGCCCCTCGCTCAATCGGGGCGTGGCGCAGTCCGGCTAGCGCGCTTGCATGGGGTGCAAGAGGTCGGAGGTTCAAATCCTCTCGCCCCGACAGAGAGTACGAAAAATCGCCCGCCGGACGGGCGATTTTGTTTTTTGGCTCTCCCGTAATCGACGGGAAAGCGCTCAAAGTGGGAGGGCAAGGATCTGCCAGGCGGCGGCGTGTTGGGCGTGAGAAAGCAGGCGGAAATCAAGAAGAAAAGCAGGATGGGTGAATACCTCGCGGCCTCATTGTCCGCGGAAACTCATCCACACTTCGAGCGCGGGCTTGGGAGCGCCGTCCAACTCGCGCAGGCCGAGAGACGCAAACAGGCTCAGGGCGATGATGTCGTTCTGGCTCACGCCCGGTTGTCCCAATGCGCTGGCGTACGAGTCCATGTCAAGGTCGTTGAGCAGCAGGTATACCCAAAACGCCAGCCGCGGTCCGAGTTGATCGTGGATGGCGTTCAAGTACGCCACCTGGTCTTCGGGCGTGGCGTGGATGTCCCCCGCGCTAACGGTGGTCCAGCCGCCCTCGGCCACCGCGACCGGCTTGTCGGTCCGCGCAAGGAGGCGGGAGTAGTAGTCCGTGGGGATGTCCTTGCCCGAGGGGAAGATGAAGTACGGGTACGAGGAGATCGCCCACAAGTCCAGGTTTGGCTCGAAAGCCTCCACCTGTTCCCAGTTCGGCGAGAGCCGCGCCCGATTTCCCTCCTCGGGTTGCGGCCACATGTTATTCAGGTCGTCCCACTGAAACGTCACAAAGATTTGCGTGTCGGGCGCCTCGGCTTTGACCTGCGCGTATACTTCCTTGTAGAGACTGACGAAGTTCGCCGCGTCGTTGGGAAACGCGTCCATGTAGGTGTTGATCTCGGAGGCGAGGCCGAGGTAATACGGATGGAACGTGCGGACGATCCACAGCGTGTAATTGGCGAACGCCGCGCGCACATTGGGATTGGCGAACGACGCCTCCCAACCTGCAGGCAGGTCTTTGAACTCGCGTCGGTTCAGACCGTTGAGCGCGTCCACCACGTAGACGGAGTCGAGACCGTTCTGTCGCGCCAGCGACTCCTGCCCCGCAATGTCGCTTCGAGATTTGGATTCACCGTCCACGCCGCCGACAAAATCTGCCCACGGGATGTTGTGCTGGAAGAGGACGAAGTCCCCGTACTGGCCGAGGTCTTTGAAATGATTGACCGCGCTCAGGAGGTTGACTTTTGGCGGGGAGGGAAAGAACCCGTACATGGTCTGGGTGGAGGCGGGCGGGTTGCGCGTCGAGAACGGCGTGACAGGTCCGCTCTGCCCGCAGGCGAGGGAGATGAGAAGAATAAAGAGCGTGAACAGGGAGAATCGTTTCATGGATATCGGATGTCTTGCCGTTCAAACATCAGCGCGTTGTGGCGAGTCGATGTAGTCCTGGGTTACGGCGGGTTGCTCTCGGGGAGGGAGTTGGCTCCGAACCGCGCGAGGCGGCTGGAGGCTTCGGCGGAGGTCAAGCCGTGAGGGGAGGTCATAGGCTGTATTTTAACTGATGTTTAAGGCGTGGCGAGTTGTGTTAAGTAGTTCGCCATAAGTCTTTAGAAATCCTTTTGTGTAGTCGGCGTTCTCTTACGCCGACGGGGACGTTAGAGAACGTCCCCTACACGTCTAATTATTTTCGACGAACTACTTCAATGCACGTTATAGTTGATAACGTTAGGCGGGCGCTCTAGTTGCTCTGCTTGCCTGTGTCTGGTGGGAGCAGGCAAGTAGAGTTCACGCCTGCCTACATGCGGGTATCCCACAAAGAACATGGAGCAGGCCGCAAACCGTTGGGCGGTAACCTTGCGTACAGGCATATAAATTCAGGGGCGAGTTTGAGATAGCCCATGTAGTATACTTGTTCTAAAATACCAAAAAGGAGAGCATGGGCTGTGTTACTTGATGAAGAAGTTTTAATAAATGACACAACTATCGGGTTAGCCGAGATTAATCAACTTGACCAAAATTTACAAGAACATTTCAGCGGCAAGTTGATTGTTCAGCCTGCTTTAACCCGCCCTCTGGTAAGCTTTCAAGCAAATAAAAATCGCCCCATTTATCGGTGGTACAAGTACAAAGAAGCATTTTCGGCTTCTTTGGTTGAGTATTTCCTTGAAAGATATAAAATCTCCGAAGGCGCGATATTAGATCCGTTTGCGGGAAGCGGAACGGCTCTATTTGCCGCCAGCACAATGGGAATCAATGCCGTTGGTATCGAGTTACTGCCCATTGGGCAGCAAATAATTACTACAAAAAAAAGTCTTGAATCCGAGTTTACGCCCAGCGATTTTGACGCTTTGCAAAAATGGGCGAAGTCGCCTGTTTGGGAAAAATCTCCCAAAAAGGTTGAACTGCCTGAATTAAGAATTACCAAAGGCGCATATCCTGAAACCACCAAAGAATCGATTGAAAAATATTTAGCCGCTTGCGAACAGGAAAATGACAAAGTTAAAGCAGTCCTGCATTTTGCGCTGTTTTGCATACTAGAGTCCGTCAGTTTCACGCGCAAAGACGGTCAATATCTTCGATGGGATTATCGGTCTGGACGCAGGCAGGGCAAAAAGATTTTTGATAAAGGTCGGATATTAAGTTTTGAACAGGCGATCTCGGAAAAAATTCAAGAAATAATCACCGACCTTTCCCCTGCCAGGCAGTCCAGTTTATTTCCCGTTGCCAAAAAGCAAGGCGAGATATTTTTGTATAGCGGTTCATCGCTTGAAGTCTTGCCCCGAATGACCAAAGAGTCTTTTGACGCTATTATCACTTCACCGCCGTATTGCAATCGCTATGATTACACCCGAACTTATGCGTTGGAGTTGGCTTTGCTTAACACAGACGAAACAGAGTTGGTTAAATTGCGCCAAGAGATGTTGAGCTGTACAGTGGAAAACCGGGCGAAGGACTTATTAGCCATTAATCCGCTTTGGACAGACGCGCTAACCGCTGCAGATGAGCAAAAACTTTTACAGTCCATATTGAAGTACCTGGATGAACAAAAATCGCAAGGGAAATTAAATAATAACGGCATCCCTAGAATGGTTCGTGGATACTTTTATGAAATGGCGTGCATTATCGCTGAAAGCGCGCGGGTTTTGCGTCCCAATGCTCCATTGATCATGGTAAACGACAATGTACGTTACGCAGGCGCAAGTATTTCCGTTGACTTGATTCTTTCAAGTATTGCTGAAAAATTAGGTTTTTCCATTGAAAACATCCTTGTACTACCCAACGGAAAAGGTAACAGCAGTCAACAAATGGGCGAACATGGGCGAGAAGCCTTGAGAAAGTGCGTTTATGTTTGGAGAAAACGATGAGTCCATATCGAGGTCATCTTAATTCCAGTGATGATTTGGTAACAACCTACGAAGCAACTCGCGCAGGTTTTGTAGCCCTTGCCTTAGAAAAGAACCGAAAAGCCACGCCTTATGTAGCAGAAGCCCGTGCGCTCCAGACAGCCGCATCAGCAGCAAAAACGCCTGCTGGTTTGCTGAAAATTAAAGGAATAGAATCTGGCCTCCTAACAGCGGCAGGATTGTCTGATAAAGCATTTAATCATCTGTTACCCGAAGATAGAAAAGAAGCCATAAAGGGTCTGATCAAGAATTTTCTTGAACCAGCGGGAACAAAATTTGTAGAAGAATTAGTGTTTCGCTTTTTGCTGACTAGAGGCGATACGCTAGGCGGTTCAATGCGAAATATTGGGGGCGCTTTAGCGCAAAGGAAATTAACTCGCGCGATTATTTCAACGCTAGCCATTGCAGGCATCAGTTATCAATGGCAACACGCCAAAAGTCGAAAATGGCTTGACATGACAGACGATGACTCCGACATTGAGTTATCGTTACGGGGTTTAAGTTGGCACAATGGAACTGGTAATCGCACGTTGATCTACAACTTGACTGTTCCATTAGTCAAAAACAACGTTGACCTGTGCTTGTTCAACGCATTGCCCGCTGAAGTAGAAGCGAGCAAATATAAAATCCCTGAAACCTACATTGCGTTGGGCGAACTCAAGGGTGGAATTGATCCCGCAGGAGCAGATGAACACTGGAAAACTGCTCAAACCGCATTAAACCGAATTAGGGAAGCATTTTTCGAAGTAAGCGCAACGCCGCGCACATTTTTTGTAGGCGCGGCTATTGAGAAAAAGATGTCCGCAGAAATTTGGGAGCAATTAGAGTCGGGCATTTTGAGCAATGCCGCAAACTTAACCGATGAGAGGCAGGTTATGTCTATTTCACAATGGCTGTGTGGTCTGTAAGGCAAAGGCAAGCCATCAATAAACGCCAGCGTCAAAGACACAAGCAAATCGCCCACAAAATCAGGAAACGGTTCCTTGCTTTCAAGGACCGTTTTTGATTCCCCGCCGTCCACGCGGCCTGCCGCGCGCTCACTTGCCAAGCGCCCTCCATTCGGTTATCCTTGCAGGCGGGAGTGGTTAAGTCCCGGCGGGCTTCCTGGTCTTCAAAACCTGTGGCGGGTCGCGTTGCGGGCCGCGGTGGGTTCGACTCCCATCCACTCCCGCCTCATTCAGACCGTAGACGGCGGACGGCGAACCGTCCCTCGTCCACGGTCTGCTATAAAGGTGAACCATGTCGTTTCCCGAACCCGAGCTTCTTACCAGTCTTGTTTCCCGCGTTTTCCGAATTGAAGACGTGACCAGCGGCGATCCGCAAAAGGGATGGATCCTCCGCTATCGCGGCCATCTACTCGGCGACGACTCCGCCGCGGCCTACGACCTTCTGGCGGATTCCGTCCGAACCTACGGACTCACCCCCCTCTTCCGCAAAGACGGCGACAAGCACGTCGTCTTCCTCGTCCCCTCCCTCCCCGAACCGAAGAAGCGTTTCCCGCTCGTCAACATCGTCCTCTTCCTGCTGACCGTCTTCAGCGTGATGCTGGCCGGGGCCTCGCCCGAAGGGACTCCGCCCGCCGACCAGGGCGCGCAGGCGCTGTGGCTGCTGAAATCCATTTTCACGGGCTGGCCGTTCGCCCTCAGCCTGCTGGGGATTTTGCTGGCGCACGAGTTCGGCCATTACCTGATGAGCCGTTACCACAAGACCGCCGCCACGCTCCCGTTCTTCATCCCGCTCCCGTTCAGCATCCTCGGGACGATGGGCGCGTTCATCCAGATGCAGGCCGTCCCGAAGAACAAACGCATCCTGTTCGACATCGGCGTGGCGGGCCCGCTGGCGGGGATGGTCGTCGCGGCCCCCGTCCTGCTCTTCGGGTTGACGCTTTCCCAGCTCGGCCCAATCGTCCAGGACCCGAACGGCTTCATCGAAGGCAACTCGCTGCTCTACCTGCTCTCCAAATACCTTGTCTTCGGGCAACTGCTCCCCTCGCCCGCCTCGCTCAGCGGACTGCCCCTCCTCCAATATTGGCTTCAATACTTCTTCACCGGGCATCCCGTCCCCTTCGGCGGCACGGACGTGTTCATCCACCCCGTCGCGTTCGCGGGCTGGGCGGGATTGCTCGTCACCGCGCTGAACCTCATCCCGGTCGGCACGCTCGACGGCGGACACATCACCTACGCGTTGTTCGGCGAAAAAATCCGCAAAGCCTACCCGTTCATCCTCGGCCTCCTCGCCGCGCTGGGACTGGTCTGGAGCACCTGGTGGCTCTGGGCGTTGCTCCTGCTCTGGCTGGGACGCGTCCACGCCGAGCCGCTCGACCAGATCACCGAACTCGATCCGCCGCGCCGCGCCGTCGGCTGGTTTGCCATCCTCCTCTTCGCGCTGGTCTTTTCGCCCGTCCCGATGGTGCTGCTTGGATAAAAAATTCGTCTTCCGCCTCTCGACTCTCGCCCTCCTGGTCCTCGCGGCCTGCGCGCCAGCCGTCGAAACGGCGGCCCCGCCCACAGTCACGCGCGAGGCGAAGCCCCCGTCAACCGCCGCGCCGACGTCCGCCCCCGTCAGCGCGTTGGGCGTGGACGCGGAGTCCCTGCGCGGCGTCGTCATCATGGCCTGGCATCCGTGGTTCGGTCCCGAGGCCTCGCTGTTCGAGACGCAGGTCGCGGATTTTAATTCCACGAACGAATGGGGCGTCACCGTCCTGACGCAGGGACAGTCCAACTATGCCGAGGCGTTCAACAACGTGACGAATTCGCTCGGCACGACGGGGCAGCCCGACGTGACGATCGGCCTGCCCGAGGAGGCCTGGTTTTGGGACGAGCGCAACGGCGTGACCGACCTGACGCCGTATGTGAACGATCCCGTGTGGGGGCTGAGCGCCGAGGAGCAGGCGGATTTCTCCCCGGTGTTTTGGGCGCAGGATCAGATGGGCGAAAAACGCCTCGGCATGCCCGCCGAGCGGACGGCCCGCCTCATGTTCTACAACCAGACGTGGGCGCGCGAACTTGGGTTCAACGCGCCGCCCGCTGACGCGGAGGATTTCCGCAAGCAGGCTTGCGCGGCCAACGCCTCGTTCCGCGCCAACGCCGACCCGAAGGACGACGCCTACGGCGGCTGGCTGGTGGACACCGCCCCGATGACCGCGCTCTCGTGGCTGACGGCTTTCGGCGGCGGCGCGCTGGAGGGCGAGGGCTATCGCTTCCTCCGTCCCGAAAATGTCGAGGCGTTGAAATTCGTAAAGGCGTTGTTCGATGACAATTGCGCCTATCAACTCGCCGAGGCGGATCCGATTGACGAGTTCGCCAACCGCCGCGCTTTGTTCGTCACGGGCGGGCTGGAAAACGTCGCCGCGCAGACGCGCGCCTTCCTCGATCTTTCGCGCAACGACGAGTGGACCGTGATCCCCTTCCCCGGCGACGGACAACCGACGATGAGCGTGTACGGCTCCTCGTACATCGTCCTGCGCTCGGACGAGACGCGGCAACTGGCGGCCTGGCTCTTCGTCCGCTGGATGCTTTCACCCGACCGTCAGGCGCGCTGGGTGCAGACGACCGGCATGTTCCCGCTTCGCTCCCTGACTTTGAACCTGGTCGCGGACTACGCGACGGCGCATCCGCAGTGGGTGGGCGCGGTGAAGGCGCTCCCCTCCGCGCAGGGGACGCCGCGCTACGCGTCGTGGCGGCTGATCCGCCTCGTGCTGGGCGACGGATTCAATTACACCTTCCGCTTCAACGTCCCCGCGGGAGAGACGGCCGGCATCCTGGCGGACATGGATCGGACGGTGCAGGATTTGGTTAAGTAGCCTCATAGTCGGATAGTCTCATAGCCTTATAGTCAAATGGCCGCGCCGTCCTGAGCGGAGACCTGTTCTTCATCTCACAGCCGAAGGATAGATTCAAGGGCGCTGACCGATGTATCCCAATTACTCCTTCCCGCCGCGCACACTGGCCGGTCTCCTTGTGGACGGGCCGCTGGCGCGGCGGCGCGCCTCCCGCCCAGCGCGGAGTTCTTCGTCGCTTCTGGCACGAAGAGACCGACGAGGTATAGCATGAAGATCGCGCCGAGCGCGGTGTTGCGGATGTTCAGCCCCAGCCAGAAGAGATTCAAGGCGAGGTGATCGTGCCAGCGCAGGCGTTTCATTGGCGGCTCCAGAATGAAGATGATGGCATTATACTTATTTCCGTACGCACGCTCCAGAATACTTTGTCGCCCAGGGCAGACGCGCGTCGGGGCAAACCTGCGTGTTCGCCCTAACTTTGAAATTCCTAAAGAAGACCAAACGAATCTCGGAGGCCGACATGGATCGAAAACGCATTGTGTTTGCGCTGGTGAGCATTTTGGTTCTGCTGGGACTGGTACTTTCCCTCTTCGCGGTTTCGCGGGAGAATTTTTACAAGCCGACGCCCGTCACAGGCAGGGTCGTCTACCAGAACAACCAGAGCGGGACAAGGGAAATCTACATCCTGGATCTGGAGACAATGGAGTCCGTCCGCGTCACGAACAACTCATGGGAGGACTACTCGCCCGCCTACGCCGCGGCCTTCGAGCGCGTCGCCTACGTCTCTGACCGCGAGGACGGAACGAACCTCTACACCGCCAACCTGGACGGCAGCGACGAAAAAGCGGTCTTCCCGCAAAGCATGATGCTCGACTATCCAGACTGGTCGCCCGACGGCAACTCGATCGTCGTCTCCTACACGCCCGGCTGTACGGAAGACGCGCCCTGCAACTTCGACCTTCACCGCTTCGACCTGCCCGAGGGCGTCACGATGCAGCTGACCGACACCCCCGAATCGGAATGGGTCCCGCAATGGTCTCCCGACGGGACGAAGATCGCCTTCGCTTCCGACCGCGACGGGGACAGCGAGATCTACGTAATGGACGCGGACGGCTCGAACCTCGTCCAACTTACGGACAACGGCGGCTACGACGGCCGTCCGCGCTGGTCGCCCGACGGGAAAAGCCTATCCTTCGAGACCGACCGGGGCGGCGGCAATTGGAACATCTGGCTGATGAACGCCGACGGGAGCCGCCCGCGCGCCGTCACCCCGGACGAAAGCGGCAACAACTGGATGCAGTTCTGGTCGCCGGACGGGAACTGGCTAGTCTTCGTCTCCGACCGCGACGGGAACAGCGAACTGTACATCATCAACATCAACAGCCGCGAGCAACAGCGTCTCACCGACAGCGACTCGGCCGACGAAGCCCCGGTCTGGATCCCGTGACGAAACTTTTCCCGCCTCCAAACGTAAGATAAGCAGAAATAAGGAGAAGGCGTGAACGAGGAACAAACCTGGGTTTCCCAGGCGCAACGCGGCGACGACCAGGCTTTCACGCACTTGGTGGAAACCTACCAGAAGCCGGTCTACAACCTGTGTTATCGGATGCTCGGCGAGCCTGAATCGGCGGAGGACGCCGCCCAGGAGACCTTCCTGCGCGCCTACCAGCACCTCGGGCGTTACGACGCGCAGCGCTCCTTCGCCACCTGGCTGCTATCCATCGCGGCGCACTACTGCATAGACCGGCTCCGCCGCCGCAGGTTGCCCACCTTCTCGATAGACGAAGAGACCGACGACGCGCCCGCCTTCGAAATTCCCGACGCCGACGCGCCCAACCCCGAACGCGAATCCGTGCGGCGCGAAGAACGGGAAAAAATTCACGGCCTGCTCGCTTCGCTCGCCCCCGTGGACCGCGCCGCCATCGTCATGCGTTACTGGCACGACGCCTCGGAAACCGAGATCGCCGAGAGCCTCGGGTTGACCGTCAGCGCGGTAAAAAGCCGCCTGCACCGCGCCCGCCTCGCCCTCGGTCAACGCTGGGAAGAAACATCCACGAAACAAGGAACGAAAAGGAGGCCCCATGAATCACCGGCCTTTTGAAGACTGGCTGGCGGACGACCAACCGCTCGACCCCGAACAGAAACGCGAACTTCAAACCCACTTGCAGGGCTGTCTCCATTGCGCCGCGCTCGCGGAGACGACCCTCCAACTGCGCTCCGCGAAAATGGCCGCCCCCGCGGCGGGATTCACGGCGCGCTTCCAGCGGCGGCTGGCCGCGCAGCGCGCGGCCGAACGGCGCAGCCGCTTCATCGGCATTTTGATTCTGGCGGCAGGCGGACTTGGGCTGGCAGGCTTGGCGCTGGCCCCGTTCGCGATCCAGTTCCTGGCCTCCCCCTCCGGCTGGATCACGGCCGTCGTCATGTTTTTCCTATCCCTGATGGAAATGGCGCGGGCCGTCGGCCTCATCGGTTCGATCTTCCTGCGCGTCCTGCCGGGCTTCATCCCGCCCTTCGGTTGGATGGTCATCCTCTCCGCGCTGGGCGGATTCGCCCTGCTGTGGAGCGTCTCTCTTTGGCGATTTACCCGTTTTGTGAAAGGAGCGTGAACAATGAAGCACGCAGCCAAACTCTTGACCCTTCTCGCTCTTCTGGCGCTGACGTTCATCCCGACCGCGTCGGCCCGCGCGCTCGGACCGCTCGACAGCGGCCCCGTCATCTTCGGCGGGAACTACGTCCTCAAGAGCGGCGACACGCTGGACGGCGACCTCGTCGTCTTCGGCGGGAACGCCTCCATCGAAGCGGACGCGCTCGTGAAAGGGAGCATCGTCATCTTCGGCGGAAACATTCGGCTGGACGGCGCGTTGACGGGCGACCTGGTCCTCATCGGCGGGGCGGGGTCGCTGGGCGAAGAGGCCGTGGTGAAAGGCGACCTGGTGACGGTGGGCGGCTCGGTCAACCGCGCCGAGGGAGCGCGCGTCGAGGGACAGACCCGCAACGAAGGCGCCATCGAGATCCCCATCCCGCAGATCCCGAAGGCGACCGCCCTCCCCGACAAGCCGGTCCCGACGACCCCGTCTGTGGCTGGTCCCAAATTCGACTTCGACCCGTTCGGCTCGGCGTTCGGCGTGCTGGGACAGGCGATCTTCATCGCCGCGCTGGCGATGGCGCTTTCGCTGTTCATGCGCCCGCAGATGGAGCGCGTCGCGGACGAATTGGTCCGCCAGCCGTTGACGGCGGCAGGCGTGGGCTTGTTGACCGCGCTCGTCTCGCCGGTGGCGGTCGTGCTTATGATCCTGACCGTCATCCTCATCCTGGCTATACCGTTCTTTGCGCTGGCGTTGGCGCTGGCCTGGCTGTTCGGACTGGTCTCCATCGGCATGGAGGCGGGAGAGCGCTTCAGCCGCGCGGTGGGACAGAACTGGCCGCCGGTGTTGACGGCCGGGTTCGGCGCCTTCCTGATGACGCTCGTCGTCCAGGGCATCGGGCTCATCCCCTGCGTCGGCTGGCTGGTCCCGTTCTTCGTCGGCGCGGCGGGAATCGGCGCGGTGACGCTGACCCTGCTCGAGGCGAGGAAACGGCCGAGGGCGGCCGCGCCCGCGCCGGGTCTGGATGAACCGCTGCCCCCGGCGTCGTGACCGTCCGTTGTGTTAGAATCCGACCTGCTCCGAAAAAGTCGCGGGGCAGGTTTTTTTATCTCTCTGAAAGGCTCCCGCATGTCCCCCAAAAAAGATTCATGGAACACGCCCATCCACGCCGCCCCGCCGCCGATCATCCGCATCTCCGGCGCGCACCGCGAAATGGGACGGCAATTCGGCGAGGCCGCCAAAAGGCAGATCACGCACAGCATTGGCAACGCCAAGGTCCTGCTGGAACAGGCCTACTCCGAACTCGCGCTCACCTGGGAGGGCGCGCAGATCCAGGCGCGCAAGTTCATCCCGTTCGCGCAGGAAAAATATCCGCAATATGTGGACGAGATCCAGGGCATGGCTGAGGGCGCGAAGGTGTCGTTCGACGACCTGTGCGTGCTGCACGCCATGGAAGCCGTGACGATGGACGCGCTCCATCTTTCGCGCTGCACCAGTTTCGCGGTGAACGAACAGCGCACGGCAGACGGTCACGTGCTGGGCGCGCACAACGAAGACTGGCTGCCCGAAGACGAGGACGACGTGATGGTGATCCACGCCACGCCAAAGGACGAGCCGCCGTATCTCGCCATGACGTACGGCGGGTTGCTGCCCAACATCGGGTTCAACGCCTACGGGATCGCGCAGTTCTGCGACTCGGTCTACCCCAACGATTCGCGCATCGGCATCCCGCGCATCCTCGTTTCGCGCGCGGTGCTGGCCGCGAAGACGCCCGGCGAAGCGATCCGCGCCGCGCTCGTGCCGCACCGCGCCGCGGGATACAACCATCTCATCGTCCATGAAAGCGGAGAGATCTACAGCGTGGAAGTCTCGGCGCGCAAGTTCGCCATCCTGTACGGTGACGACGGTTATATGGTCCACACCAATCACTTCCTGGACCGAACCATGAAAACCATCGAGAAAGACCCCGAAGAACTCATTTCCTCGCGTGTGCGTTATTTCCGCGCCCTGCGGCAGGTGAAACACGAGACGAGCCACACCGCCAAGACCCTGCAAGCCGTCCAGCGCGACCACGTCAACTTCCCCGACTCCATCTGCAACCACGCCATTGACAGCAAAGCCCCGCTCGACCGCGAGAAGACCATCAACTCGCTGATCATTGACCTGACCGCGCGCGAGATGCACATTGCCTGGGGAAATCCGTGCAAGAATCCGTACCACACGTATCATCTGGACGCGTGAGGCGGGACGGCGGTCAGCGCTCACTAGTGGGGCTGGCGATAGAGATCGTGAGCCTGGATGTAGTCGTACACAGAGACGGGGAGAAAATAGCGGAATTCGAGCCCGACGGCGATGCGGCGGCGGATCTCGCGCGAGGCGATCTGCAGGAGGGGCGCGTCTACAAAACGCGTCTTTTCCGTCACGCCGGGGATGACCGCGTCCAGCGTGGCGAGTTGGACGGATTCGCCCGGGCGGCGCATCACGCCGATCTCGCGGCAGGCCGTCACGAGGTCCGCCGGACGATGCCAGGCCGCCAGGCCGCGCAGAGAGTCGGAGCCGAGAAGCAGGATCAAATTTCCGCCGGGGAATTGCCTTTGCAGAATGTCCAGCGTGTCCACCGTGTATTGCGGCGCGGGACGGGAAAATTCAATGGTGGAAAGTTCGAAGGCAGGTTCGTCCGCGATCGCCAGGCGCACCATCTCCAGCCGGTGAGAAATATCGGCCATCGAATTGCCGATCTTGTGCGGCGAACGCGGCGTGATGATCCACAACACGCGGTCGAGGCGCAGCTGGCTGCGCGACTCGCTAGCCAGGATCAAATGCCCAAGATGAGGCGGATCGAATGTCCCGCCAAAAACGCCAATCCTTTCAGACATGGGTAGAAGTATATCGTATCCCGCCGTTTTTTTTCGGGGCAATTCGGTATAATAAAATCATGGACACCAAAACCCGATATGAAGAACTCGTCCGCGAACTGAGTTACCACTTCCACCGTTATCACGTTTTGGATGATCCTGTCATCAGCGACGCGGAATACGACAAACTCTACAACGAACTCAAGCGGATCGAGACCGCGCATCCCGACTGGATCACTCCCGACTCGCCCTCGCAGCGCGCGGGGCCCAAAGCGGCCGACCGTTTCGACAAGGTTCGCCACCCCGCGCCGATCCTCTCGCTCGCCAACGCCTTCGGCGCGGACGAGGCGCGCGCCTGGTACGAGCGCGTCCGCAAACTGGACGACCGCGTGGAAAAGGCCAGCTTCGTCGTTGAGCCAAAGATAGACGGGCTGTCGGTCATCCTGCATTACCGCGACGGACTCTTCGCGCAGGGCGCGACGCGCGGCGACGGGGAAGTGGGCGAGGACATCACCGCGAATTTGCGGACGGTGCGCGCGATTCCCCTTCGAATACCAGTAATCAGCGATCAGTTTTCAGTCATCAGTAATCAGTATTCAGTTCCGAAGAATTTGGTTGTGCGGGGCGAGGCGTTCATTCCGATTGAAGATTTTGAAGAACTCAACAAGAAACTGGAAGAGGCGGGCGAGAAGACATATTTGAATCCGCGCAACACCGCGGCGGGATCGCTGCGCCAGCTCGATCCCGCGTTGACGGCTTCGCGCCCGATCACCCTGCTGGTCTATCAGATCGTCCACGCGGAGGGCGGGACGGTCCCGACCAGCCAATGGGAAATTTTGCAATATCTCAAAGCGTTGGGATTCCCCGTTACGGATGTTGCCAAACGCTTCGACGGCATCGAGTCCACCATCGCCTACACCGCGACCTGGGACAAGCGCCGCGACGAACTTCCCTACGAGGCGGATGGGATGGTCATCAAGATTGACGATCTCACGCTCGCGGCGGAACTTGGCTTCGTGGGCAAGGACCCGCGCGGCGCGATCGCCTTTAAATTCCCGGCGCGCGAGGTGACGACCATCCTCGAAGACATCGGCGTCGCCGTCGGGCGGACGGGCGTGTTGACTCCCTACGCCATCCTGAAAGCCGTGGAGATCGGCGGCGTGATCGTGGAACGCGCCACCCTGCACAACTTCGACTACATCGCCGAGAAGGACATCCGCATCGGCGACCGCGTCCTCGTCAAGCGCGCGGGCGAGGTGATTCCCTACATCATCGGTCCCGTCGTGGAGGCGCGCACCGGCTCGGAGAAAGTCTACCAGCCGCCGGGCGTTTGTCCCACGTGCGGACAGCCCGTGGAACACTTCGAGGGCGAGGTGGCCTGGTACTGCGTCAACGCGGCGTGCCCCGCGCAGTTGGCGCGCAACGTGGAGCATTTCGTCTCGCGCGGCGCGATGGACATCGTCGGCATGGGGACGAAGATCGTCGAGAAGTTGATCGAGGCGGACAAGATTCGGGACGCGGCGGATATTTTCACGCTCACACGCGCCGACATCCTTGAGGCGGTCACCAAGAAGGATCGCAAGACCGGGAAGGAACCGCCTGGCAAGATCGCGGACAACCTGCTGACGTCCATCGCGGAATCGTCGAAGCAGCCGTTGAACCGCGTGATCACCGCGCTCGGAATCCGCGGCGTGGGCGAGGTCAGCGCGGCGGACCTGGCGCGGCAGTTCGAGAATCTGGACGCGCTCTCCGCCGCTAGCGCGGACGACCTCCAGCGGGTCGAGGGAATCGGTCCCAACATCGCCGAGGGAATCGTGGATTGGTTCGGGCGCGAGGCGAATCAGACGGTGTTGAAGAAATTGAAGAAGGCGGGAGTCTGGCCGAGCGGACAGTTATCAGTGAGCAGCGATCGGTCATCAGGGAAGTTGGCGGGACTGACCTTCGTCATCACGGGGACGCTCCCCGCCTGGTCACGCGAGGAGGCGAAAGCCTTCATCGAATCTCACGGCGGCAAAGTCACGGACAGCGTCAGCAAGAAGACGAGTTATCTCGTGCTGGGAGAGAATCCCGGCTCGAAGTTCGAGAAGGCGAAGGGACTGGGCGTGAAGATTATCGGAGAGGAAGAGTTGAGGACGATGGCCGCGTAAATCTCGAAGAGATGGCAGGATTTTGAGAAAATCTGGCACAGCGCCAAGCAGGATATATCGCGCCCGTCACAAATTGCGCTTTTTTTAAAGTGGAAAGCGCAATTTGTGGCCGTGAGTATTTGTAAGGTAAATTTCCAATTTGCCGGGCACAATTTAGCAAATTGCGCTACAAGTTCGCCTGATTGATATCTAGCCAGGCAACCTCATTGGATATATAATAGATATAAAGGCTATATCCAATGAATATAAAAATCCTTGTTTCCTTTCCGCAGGAATTTCTCGACGATATAGACCGCGCTGCCTCTGAAGAACACCGCTCCCGAAGTGAGTTGATCCGCGAGGCATTGCGCGCATATTTGGAATCGCGCCTGATTCGGAAAATGCGATTGAAACAGATGGCGGAGGGACGCGCTCCTTATGAAGATTTCAACGTTGAATTCAAGGTTTGGGACATGGCAAGCGATGAGGCGCTGGATAATTTCGAAAAGGAATTGGATAAGCCATGAAGCGCGGAGACATCGTCCTTGTTAATTTGCCACAGCCGACAGACGGCGCTGGTCATGAACAGGTCGGAACAAGACCAGCGCTTGTCGTTCACGAGAACAATTCAAGTGATGTTATATCGGTTATTATGATCGTTCCATTCACAAGCAATCTCAAAGCGCAAAAATTTCAATACACAATTCTGATTCACCCTACGAAAGAAAATGGCTTAACATTACCGTCGGTCCTGCTCGTATTTCAATTGCGTGCAATAGATAAACAGAGGATTGGCAAAAAAATTGGTCAATTGGAAGAAACAACGATGAAAAAAGTGAACCAGGAAATCAAAGATCTGCTGGGACTGTAAAGTTCGACGCTCAAAAAAATTTCCTGTGATAAAATCCCGCCCGACTTAAACGCAAAGGACGCCCTGGGGGAGCATCAAGCCTTTGCGAAATTACGATTTTCGGAGAACAACTCATGCCAAGAAGAAGTCTCGCTCGCCTCTACAAAGACGAGTTCTCTGGCTATTCGCCTGCCAAATTTCAACAGGACCTGCTCGCGGGTCTCACCGTGGCCGCGGTAGCGCTTCCGCTCGCGCTCGCGTTCGGCGTCGCCTCGGGAGCCACCGCCGCGGCGGGCCTCGTCACCGCCATCCTCGCGGGCCTCGTCATGGGATTGCTCGGCGGCGCGCCCTATCAGATCAGCGGGCCCACAGGCGCCATGTCCGCGGTGCTGATCGTGCTGGTCGGCCGCTACGGCCTCGAAGGCATCTGGATGGCAGGCCTGCTTTCAGGCGCGCTCCTGCTCGTCATCGGCCTGCTGCGCCTCGGACGCTTCATCGCCTTCATCCCCTCGGCCGTCATCAGCGGCTTCACCTCGGGCATCGCCCTCATCATCTTCATCGGGCAAATTGACAACTTCCTCGGCGTCAAGACTCCCGCTGCCGACACCGCCGCGCAAAAACTGCTCGGATATTTCCACGGCGGATTCACCCCCAACCTCCACGCGCTGACCATCGGACTCGTCGTCATCCTGACCATGCTGCTCTGGCCGACGAAATGGAACGCGCGCTTCCCCGCTTCGCTCCTCGGACTCATCCTCGCCACGCTTCTTTCCTCGACGTTAGGCTGGCCGGCCCAAACGATCGGCGACATCCCCCAGACTCTTTTCCTCGCCGACCGCCTCAGCCTCTCTCACATCCCGTGGACGAACCTCCCCGACTTCATCGCGCCCACGCTGACGATCACCGCGCTCGGCGCGGTCGAAAGTCTCCTGTGCGGCGCGGTCGGCTCGAACATGACCGGCGTCCGCCTGCAAGCCAACCAGGAATTGGTCGCGCAGGGCATCGGCAACATGATCATCCCGTTCTTCGGCGGCGTCCCCGCCACGGCAGCCATCGCGCGTTCCAGCGTGGGAATCAAATCGGGCGGGCAGACGCGTCTCGTCAGCGTCGTCCACGCGGTGGGACTGCTGCTCTCGATGTTCCTGCTCGCGCCGTTCATGGCGAAGATCCCGCTCGCCGCGCTGGCCGGCGTCCTGATGGTGACCGCCGCCCGCATGAACGAGTGGCCTGCGATCAAATTCATCTTCGGCAAACGCTTCAAAACCGACATGATCGCCTTCACGATCACCATGCTCGCCACCATCGTCCTCGACCTGACGCAAGCCATCCTCATCGGATCGTTTCTCGCCGGCGCGGTCTTCCTCAACAAGATCGCCAGCATTGACATTGACGTGCAGGAAGTGAACCGCGAAAAACTCCGTCAGCGCGGCATCGAGACGGCGGGAAAATGCCGGCACGTGCGCGTCGCCTTCCTCACCGGTCCGCTCTTCTTCGCCGCGACGGGACAGTTCAACGAGGCCTTCCAGAATCTCGGCGACACCCACGCCTTGATCCTCTCCATGCGCGGCGTCCCGTTGATTGACCCCGCGGGGCTGGAGGCCATCCATCGTCTCGACGAACGGCTGGAAAAGCAGGGCGGCGTCCTCATGTTCGCGGGAGTCCACAACAACACCTATAACATGATGAAGCGCGGCGGGCTGGTGGAACACATCGGGGAGGAAAATTTCTTTTGGTCCAGCGACCAGGCCATCGTCGAGGCCGAGAAGCGGGGTTGTCGATTCTGCTGACGGTTCGGAAACCCGTTTTCCCCGGAAGACGGGTCTCTACGTTGAAGTCATCGGATATAATGGGGCAATCCCCGCTCAGGAGTTCCGAATGGATTTCGAGAATACCAACGACTCTGTCACCCGACGCATCCAGGCTTTTACCGACCGCGTCTCAACGCTCAAATCAAACGACCTTTATTTTTATAACCAGCCTGTGGAGGAGATCCTCCCCGGGATGAAGGTGCGCGTCTACGGGCGCGAGATGGGCATGTACGCCTCGTACTCCTACCTCGGGCTGATCAACCACCCGCGCATCAACGCCGCCGCCAAAGCCGCCGTGGACAAATTCGGGACGGGGACGAACGGCGTCCGCACGCTGGCTGGTACGCTGACCATTCACAACGAACTCGAAGAGACGATCGCCAACTTCAAACACGCCGAGGCCGCCGTCACCTACTCTTCGGGCTACGCCACCAACCTGACCGTCGTCTCGACTCTCATGGGCCGCGGCGATTACGTCTTCTCGGACAAGTTGAACCACGCCTCCATCGTGGACGGCTGTCTCATGTCGGGGGCGGAGTTCCGCCGCTTCCGTCACAACGACATGGCGCATCTCGAAACCCTGCTCAAGAACGCGCCCGCGGACGCCGCCAAACTCGTCATCGCCGATTCGGTCTTCAGCATGGACGGCGACATCATTGACCTGCCCAAACTGGTCGAAGTCTGCAAAAAGCACAACGCCTGGCTGATGATTGACGAGGCGCATTCTTTGGGCGTGCTCGGCAAGACCGGTACGGGCATCGAAGAACACTTCGATATGTTCGGCTCGATTGACATCAAAATGGGCACGCTCAGCAAGACCATCCCCTCCGTGGGCGGATACGTCGCCGCGAAGAAAGAGATCATCCAATATTTTCGTCACGCCAGCCGCGCCTACATTTTCTCCGCCGCGCTGCCGCCCGCGCAAGCCGCGGCCGCGAACGAGGCTTTCAAAGTGATCCTGGACGAGCCCTGGCGCATCGAACGTCTCAACCAGAACACCAAACAGTTCATCGGCGGGTTGAAGAGTCTTGGCTTCGACACCATGCTGACCGAGACCGCCATCGTCCCCGTGCTGTGCGGCGAGGACGAGAAGGCCTTTGCCCTGACGCGCGAGTGCCAGCACAACGACGTCTTCGTCCTGCCGGTCGTCTCGCCCGCCGTCCCTGAGGGGCTCGCGAGACTGCGCGCCACCGTCACCGCCGCGCACGATCCGAGCGAGATCGAACGCGCCATGGATGTTATCGGCGAGGCGGGGAAGAAGTTGGGGATTATTAGGTAGAGGGTAGAGAGCAGGGAGTAGAGAACAGAGAGCAGGAAGCAGAGAGCAGTCCGCCGAACGGTGGACTGTCTTTTTATGTCGGCAACCATTCAACCTTAATAAACGAGGTCACGAAATCACGCCCCCGCGTTTTTTCTCGCCGCCTGCCATAACCCGAAGCGGAATCCCAGCCAGCCCAGCGCGAGTCCCGTCAGCGCGTCGAGGATGTAATGCTGTCCCGTCAACACGGTCGAGACGGAGATGAGAGCCATGATGAGGCTCCACAGCCAGCGCCAGCGCGGGGCGTAATGGACTCCAAACGCGGCGATAAGCATGCTCACGTAGTTGTGTCCGCTGGGCAGCGCGGCGTGCGTCCCGCCGGTCAATTGGACGAAGCGCAGCAGGGCGGAGAAAACGTCCGCGCCGCTGACGAGGGGCAGGTCCACATAGGTCGGGAAAAGGACAAAAGTCGCCGCGCCGATGGAAACGACGAGCAACGCAGCCGCGATCGCCGCCCGGAAGGCGCGGTCGTCCAATTTAAACAACGCCCAATAGACGCCGAACGCCCAAAACAGGAACGTGAAATAATACGGTATGACCCAAACGGGATTCGTCGGCAGCGGCTCGAAAGGAAGTTT
Source organism: Candidatus Denitrolinea symbiosum (assembly GCA_017312345.1). NCBI lineage: Bacteria > Bacillati > Chloroflexota > Anaerolineae > Anaerolineales > Anaerolineaceae > Candidatus Denitrolinea > Candidatus Denitrolinea symbiosum. Next base: position 27,507 of record BLAA01000003.1, read on the forward strand.
CGGCGCGATCCCGCCGCTCGTCGCCTGGCTGGCAGGGATGTAAACGCTTTGGATGGCCGCCGCCGCGAGCAGCCAGAGCAGACGTTTTCCAAAAGGGATTTCGCCCACGACTATTCCGCCCCCGCCTCGGCCGCCGCGTCCGCCCCGGAATCGTGGACCTGGACTCGAAACAAATGGAACGCCCTCTGCACGGCGGGACCGATCAACACCGCAAAGACCAGGGTCCCGACTCCGGCCGGTCCGCCGAGCGCCCAGCCCAGAAAAAAGACGCCGACTTCGATGATGCCGCGCGCCACGCGCAGACTTAAGCGGCTGGCGCGCTGGACCGCCAGCATCAGCGAGTCGCGCGGACCCGCGCCCGCGTTCACCCCGATGTAGACCGCGCTGGCGACTCCCTGCACCGCCACCGATCCGAGCAGCATGACCGCCTGCAACAACAGGGCGCCATGCACGGAGGGGATCAGCCACAGAAACAGGTCCTCCCACGGCCCGATGAAAAGAATGTTGAACAGCGTCCCCCAGCCGACCGGCTCGCCCAGCGCCATCGCAATGACCAGCACCGTGAATCCCACGATGACCGTCAGCGTGCCGGGAGTGAGTCCCGTCCGCTGCGAGATCGCCACTTCCAGCACAGACCAGGCCCCGGTCCCGAGGTTGCCGCGGATCATCAACGCCAGCGACAGGCCGAAGAGGGCGAACCCGAACTGGATGATAAGAAAGTCACGCGGAAATGTTTTCCATTGAATTGACTTAAACATAGTCGGGGATAATACCACCTGTGTTAAACTTGCGCCATGTCGTATTTTGAAGTCCGCCGCGACGAATTCCTCATCAGCGCCGACCCGGCCCGCCTCGACTTCGACGTGATTTGCGATTTCCTGAACCGCGCCTACTGGGCGCAGGGACGGCCGCGCGCCGCCGTCGAACGCGCCTTCGCCCACTCGCTTCCCTTCGGACTGTACGACGGCTCCCGCCAGATCGGCATGGCGCGCGTCCTCAGCGACCAGGCCGTCTTCGCCTACCTGATGGACGTGTTCATCCACGAGGATTACCGCGGCCGCGGACTGGGGAAATGGCTGGTCGAAACCGTCCTCTCGCACCCCGACGTGAAAAACGCGCGCCGCTGGATGCTCGCCACTGACGACGCGCACGGGCTATATGCCCGTCACGGCTTCACCCTGCTCCATGAGCCAACGCACTGGATGGAGCGCCTGAGACCGTACCCCGAAGAGGGACAGCGTTGATCGCCTGTCATTTTCCCAACGCCAGTTTCACCGCCTCGTACACGTTCAAAATCCCATAGCCGTACGCGGCGTTGGGGACGCCGCCCTCGAAACAGCCGTAAGCCGTATCCCCGCGATACGACTGCGCCGATTGGATCAGAATCTGCTCCGTGCGGTCAATATCGCCGATTAAGTCCGGGGCAACCGACCACAGCAGCGCCACCGCGCCCACCGCGTGCGGACCGGCCATCGAAGTGCCGCTCATCAAACCATACGTGCCTTGCGGCGTGGACGACAAAATCGCCATCCCCGGCGCGACGATGTCGGGCTTCATGCGTCCCGAACCGTCCGCCGTCACCGGGCCGCGGCTGGAGAAGAACGCCATATCGCCGCGCTCGTCCACCGCGCCGACAGAGAAGACCGAGTCGTAGAGGGCCAGCGGATCTTTCACCGTATTGCAGTTCGGGCCGTCATTCCCTGCGGAGACAACCACAAAAATACCCGCCGCGCGCAGATGATCCACCGCGGCCTGCAACGCGGTCGGGTCGCAGCCTTCCAGTTCGGGACAGCCCCATGAGTTGTTCAGCACGTGCGCGGCTTTCGTCGGGTCGCCGTCCGTGAACGGATCGCCGCCCTGCGGAAACGGCGCCAGCATGAACTGCATGCAGTCCAGGTACAACGCCGGGTTGCCGAGATTGCGGTCGAGGTTGACGCACCCGATCCACTGCGCGTCGGGCGCGATTCCGACGCCGCCCCGGCCGAGGATCGTCCCCAGCGTATGCGTGCCGTGACCGCCCTCGTCGTTGGGACTGGCGGTCGCGTCCCACGGGTCGAACCAGTTGTAATCGTCCCCGCCGCCCGCGTGACCTCGATACTGGTCGCGGATCGCGGGGTGACTCCCGTCCGCGCCGCTGTCCGACTGCCCGACGACGATCCCCGCGCCGCGCGCGCCGAACTCCTCCCAGACCTTGTCCGCGCCGATCATTTTGACGTTCCATTGCGGCTCGCCGCTGACCGACGAGTCGCTGCCGCGCCGGGGCGAATCGGGCGGGATGGGACGCAGGCGCGGGCTGGGGATGACGCGGTCCACCTCGGGACGCGTCATCATATACAGGCGGACGAGCGCCCCGCCCTGAACCTCGATGGCGTTGACGAGATAATAGGGCGTGTAGTTCACGCCGAAACGGTCGAGCGCGGAACGGACCTGCGCCTGCGACTCGTCCGCGTGCGCGGTCAACTGCCGGTAGGCGAACGTGAGCCGCTCGTCCCGGTCTTCGATGTCCGCCGCCGCGGAAATATCCGCCTGGTCTTTGAAGATGACGAAGATTCGGTCGCCGTAGAAACCCGGATGGCCCGCGCCGAAATACAGCGCGGCGAGTCCCAGCCACAACAGCGCCGCGCCGACGACCGACGCGGGTTTGCGCCAGCCCGACTCGGACGCGTTCTTGAACGCCGCGCGGACGATCCACGCGGCCGCGCCGAGCGCCGCGCCAGCGGCCAGCGCTCCAGACGCGGCGCCGAGGCCAATTCCCGTGAAGTCGCCGAGAATGATACTTAACTCGGTCGGGTCAATGAACGCGAAGGCGGCCGCGGCTGCCAGCCCGGTGAGCAGCGTCCCGCCCGCGAGGGAGGGCATCAGCGCCGCGAGCGCCAGCGCAAAAGGCGGCAGCGCCAGAAGCAGGATCAACTGTCCGCCGTCGTAACCGAGCGCCGAAGCCAGCAGCGACAACACGCCGAGAATCCCGAACGCGTCGAGGAGGAGGTGTCCCGTCGTCGGGCGGTAGAGGAGGGACGCGAACAGGCCGAGAGAAAGCCCGGAGAGGAGAGCCAGCCCAAAGTCCGCGGGCGAACCGAGCGCGCCCGCCTTTGCCAGCGGGAAGATGCCCAACGCGGCGATCATCAACGCGGCGGGCGCGGCGCGTCCGTTCCATCCCATCTTGTTGAAACGCCAGACGAGTCCCGCGCCGACGAGACAGAGGAGAGTCTGCGACAGCGCGCCCAGCTGGTCGTTGTTCGGGCCGAACAGCCGCAGCAGCGCGGCGGGGAATCCGACCAGCGCGGCAGCCAACCAACTCGCGAAGACCGGGCGGTAACGTTCATCCCGCGTGGCGTACCACAGCGCCGCGCAGACGAGCGCGACGATCACGGTCTGCGCGGCCAACGCGCCCGCGTCGATAAGCGCCGCGCGGCCGAGGCTCATCATCATGGAGAAGGTCTGCACGAGATACCATGCGACGGATTGAAAGATCAGCGTCCCGCAAAAAAACGACAGCGAAAACGCCGCGAGCAAAACCGCGGTGATGCCGAAGCGCGGTTTCGCCGGGACAGGTTCAGTTGGAACGGCGACGGGCTCGGATATTTCTGTCATGGGGCCTCCGAAGCAAAATTATATCGCAGGCTGGTATACTGGCCGCATGCCCATCACTCTCAAACCGGGGCGCGAAAAAAGCCTGCTGCGGCGCCATCCCTGGATTTTCTCCGGCGCGGTCGCTCGCGTGGACGACGAACCCGCGTCGGGCGCGACCGTGGACGTACTCTCCTCGAAAGGCGACTTCCTCGCCCGGGCCGCGTACTCGCCTCATTCCCAGATCCGCGCCCGCGTCTGGACCTTCGACGACGAGCCGGTCGACGCGGGATTTTTCCGCCAAAAGATCCGCGCGGCAATCGTTTCACGTTCCACGTTCCAAGTTTCAAGCGTCTCAGACGTATATCGTTTGGTGTATGCCGAGTCGGATGGACTTCCGGGTTTGATCGTGGACCGTTACGGCGACGCGCTTGTCCTGCAATCGCTGACGACAGGTTCGGAATTCTGGAAGGAGACTCTCGCAGACATCCTGCTCGAAGAAACGGGCCTATCCGCGATCTACGAGCGCTCGGACGCCGACGCGCGCGAATTGGAAGGTTTCCCCCCTGCCACGGGTTTGTTGCGCGGTGAAATCTCCAATCTCCAATCACCAATTACCATCCACGAACACGGCTTGAAATTCGCCGTCAACATTGCCGAGGGTCACAAGACCGGCTTCTACCTCGACCAGCGCGCGAACCGTCTGCGCGTGCGCGAACTGGCGGAGAGCCGCGAGACGCTGGACTGTTTCTGTTACACGGGCGGGTTCACGGTCAACGCGCTGGCGGGAGGGGCAAAGTCGGCGCTGTCGGTGGACTCGTCCACCGGGGCGCTGGCGTTGTGCAGGGAGAATATCGCCTTGAACGGTTTGGACGCCGCGCGGCATTCGTCCCTCGAAGGGGATGTGTTCCAACTCCTCCGGAAATTCCGCGACGAGGGCCGCGCCTTCGACATGGTGATCCTCGACCCGCCCAAATTCGCTCCCACCGCCGCCCACGCGGAGAAGGCGGCGCGCGCCTACAAGGACATCAACCTGCTGGGATTTAAGTTGCTTCGTCCGGGGGGATTGCTGGTCACGTTCTCGTGTTCGGGCGGCGTGGACGCGGGGTTGTTCCAGCGCGTCGTCGCCGCGGCCGCGTTGGACGCGGGCGCGGACGCGCAGATCGTCGAGCGTTTGTCGCAGGCCGCGGACCATCCCGTGGCGTTGAATTTCCCCGAGGGGACGTATCTGAAGGGGCTGGTGTGCCTGAAGCGTTAGTCTGTTTCGTTCAGGCACATTTCCAGGAATACCTCGGCCACTTCGGGGTCGAATAGTTTGCCGCTGTTTTCGCGGATGTAGTTTTGCGCCTCGGCCTTCGTCCACGCTTTGCGGTAGGGACGGTCGCTGGTCAGCGCGTCGTACACGTCCACCACCGCGAAGATGCGCGCCGCCAGCGGGATCTGTTCGCCCGCCAGCCCAAACGGATACCCGCTCCCGTCCCAGCGTTCATGGTGCAGGTAGGGAATATCCAAAGAGCGGCGCAGGTAGGAAATGGGCCGCAGCATCTCGGAGGCGAAGACGGGATGTTTGCGCATGACCGCCCATTCCTCCTCCGTCAGGTCGCCGGGCTTGAGGAGGATGTTGTCGGGGATCCCGATCTTGCCGATGTCGTGCAGGAGCGCGCCGCGGCGGAGGTGGACGATCTCATCGCCCATCATCCCCATGGCTCGGGCCAATTCCACGGCCCTTGAAGTGACGCGCTGGGTATGTCCCTCCGTTTCCTGGTCGCGCAGGTCCATGGCGCGCGACCAGCCCTCGACGGTGGCGTCGTAGGCCAGGCCCAGTTCCAGGTTTGAACGCTGGATGCTTTCGAATAGTTGCGCGTTGTCAATGGCGATGGCAACCTGGCCGGCCATGGTTTCGAGCAGGTCCTGCCATTCGGGGTCGGTCGGCAGCGGCGAGCGATGAAATACCTCCAGGACGCCCTTCACCTCGCCCTTGCTGACGAGCGGGACTCCATAGTATTCCAGGAAATTCTCGTCCGCCAGCATGGAGGAGCGCAGGAAGGCGTCTCCGATCTGGCTCAGGTCAGAGATGTGCATGACGCGGCGCTCGAGGGCGGCCCTGCCGGCCTGTCCATCCCCGAGACGGATGCTGGCAGATTCGATCTCGCGCGTGCGGAAGCCGCGCCCGGCGGCAAATTCCAGAAGCTGCAAAACGGGGTCCAGGATCAACACGTCGGCGGCGTCCACGTTCAATTGGGCGATGGTATGGCTGATGACGGTATTCAGGATCGGCCGCAGGTCGAAAGAAGAGGCGATGACGCGGTCCACTTCGCGCAGCGATTGCAGGTTTTGCAGGCGGCGTTCGGTCTCTTTGCGCAGGCGCGCCGAGCGGACCGCCCCGGCCGCCTGGGCTGCGAAGAGCGAGAGCAGGCGTTCATCGCGATCGGTGAAAGTGCGCTTGGAATCGCCGACTTCCTCGACAGCCAGCACGCCGATCAGTTCCCCGCTGTGAAGCATGGGCGTTTCAAGGATAGCGTGAACCTTCAAGTCTTTGAAGACGCCGTCGCCGCGTTCCCAGGCGGAATAATCGTCCATGCGCATGGGTTGGCGGTTTTGGGCCACGCGTCCCGCCAGGCCTTCTCCCAGGTTCAGCCGCGTTCCGATGGGGGCGGCTTCATGCGTGGAGGTCGCCAGTCTCAGGTCGCCAGCCGCGGAGTCGTACAGATACAACCCGCCGCCGCCCGCGCCCAGCAGTTTCGTCGCGCTGATCACGATGGTTTGCAGAAGGTCGGGCAGGTCGTGTTCGCCGGAGATGGCGGTCATGGTCTCGTAGAGGGACTCGAATTCGCCGGCGCGGCGCTGGGTCTCTTCGTAGAGGTTCATCCGCTGGAGGGCGCTGCCCGTCATTTCCGCCAGGGTGTTCAACAGGCGGATCTCGTCGCGGCTCACTTCGCGTTCGGCGGGAACCGCCACCAGCAGCACGCCGAGAATCCGGTCCACCGAGCGGATGGGGATGCAGGCGCCTCCCCAGCCGGGCGGCAATCGGCTGCTGTTCTTCGGCAGGGTTAACGGGTCGCTGATGAAATCGCGGGTGACGTGGATATCCCCGCTGGCGAAGACATTTCCAAAAATGCCTTCGCCAGGCTGGAGCGGCAACTCGCTGAACTCTGAAAGCCAGCCACGGGCGGCGGCGCGGTGCAGTTTGCCGGTGCCTTCGTTCCACAGGCTGATGGCGCCGGTGGGCATTTTCAGCGCAGTCAGCGTTTCCTCCAGCACGATCGCCAGCATTTCCGTCTGATCCGAAATGGCGCGCAGGACGATCGAGATGCGGTTGACGGTCTCCAGTTCGGCGACGCGCTTGCGGGTCTCTTCGAAGAGGCGGGCATTTTGAATGACGGCGGCCATTTGCGCGGCCAGCGTCTCCAGCAGGACGCGATGCTGCTCATTGAAGGCGTCTGGCTGGTAGGACTCGGCGGCCACCATGCCGACGATCTTACGATCTTCCCGCAGCGGCACGGCCAGGATGGAACGGATGCGTTGTTCCGTGCCAAAACGGACGCCGGAGGAGCCCGTTTGCAGGTTGTCGTGGATGAACAACGATTTGCCCTCGCTGATCACTTTTCCGCTCAACCCCGTCTCGCGCGGGATGGTCCGAGGCGGGAAGGTCTGGCCGCTGTCGTAAAGATAAACGGCCTGGTAATCGCCGCTGGCCTCGTCTGCCAGAACGATGACAAAGGCCTCGCAGGGCATGATCTGGAAGACCGCCTCGCGGACCGACTGGTAAACGGTCTGCGGATCGAGGTGCGTCCCCAAAATGGATTGGCTGGCCTGGTGGATGATGCTTTGTTCGAGCGCGTGCTGGTGCGCCTCGACGAATAAGCGCGCGTTCTCGAGGGCGATGGCGGCCTGGTTCGCCAGCGTCGCCACGAGACGTTCGTCCGCTTCGCCAAAGGCGTTTGGCTGCGCGCTTTCGATCCCGATGACGCCGATGGCGCGCTCGCCCAATTGCAGGGGGACGTACAGCCCGGAATGCAGGCCGGGATAGGTCTCTGTATATCGGGGGTCGTCGCTAATCTCGCTGCTGCGGACAATCTGTACATTTTGGAACGCCCAGCCGCACAGCCCGTCGCCCGGCCGGGAGATCGCCCGGTTGAAACGCGCCTCCGCGTCGCGCCGTTTCGACGGCGTATCGGCCCCCGGCAGGTGGAAGGCCAGCAATTCCAGAGTCCCGGTCTCGGGACGGTAGATGCGGATGGTGGTGTTGTGCCATTGCATCTTCTCTTTGAGCAGTTCAATGACCTTCTGCCCGATCTCTTTGGGAGTCAGCAGCTGGTTGAGCGCCAATCCGCTCCTGTAGATCATCTCCAGTTCCGCGACCCGCTGGCGGGATTCCTCGAACAGGCGGGCGTTCGAGACCGCCGAGGCGGCCATGGAGGCCAGGGCTTTGAGCAGCTCCAGGTCGGACGGCTGGAAGGGGCGCTGCGTGCCGATGCGACGGATGCTGATGACGCCGATGGTCTGGTCCCGTTCCTTGAGTGGGGCGAACATGATCGTCTCCGATTCCAGGTCTGTGCCGGGAACCTGCACCGAGCGCGGGTCGTTGAGCATGTCGGCGACGATCTCCGCCTCGCCGCTGGCCGCCACAAAGCCCGTCACCCCTTCGCCTATTTTGAGTTTCAGGTCGGAGAACGCGGCGGGATCCTCCAGCACAGCCAGCACGCACCGAAGCGTCTCGCCGTCTGGTTCGATGAGGAAGATGCGGCAGCCGTCGGCGGCAAACAGGCCCCGGGAGCGCTCCCCGATAGTCCGCAAAGTGGCTTGCAAGTCGAGGCTGTCCAGCGCCAGGGAGGTAGACAACAGGACGGCGGTCTCTGCCGCGCGCCGGCGGGATTCTTCAAAGAAGCGCGCCCGGTCGAGGATCAACGCGCCGGAAGCCGCAAAGTTGGCGAGCAGGTCCAGGTCGGTTTCATTAAAGTTGTTGGGCTGGGTGGATTCAAGCGAAAGGATGCCCACCGGTTTCTCGCGGACGATGAGAGGCACAACGACGGCGCTCCGCAAGACCTGGGCTTCCCGGGTCGCAGCCACTTCGGAGTGTTCCAGAATATCCCGAAGCTCCGGGTCCGACTGCACGTCGGGGATGAGCGCCGCGCGTCGTTGACGCATGGCGCGCCCGGCGTAGCCCCAGGAGGTGGGATACGTGAATCCCAGCGCGCCGTCGTCCTCGTAGCCGACGACCGCCCGGACCTGCAAATGTTCATCGTCAACCAATAAGGCGATGTTCCCTTTTTCCGCGGCAGGGATGGCGTGACGCGCGGCTTCGAGCAGGCGGTCGAGGAGAGGCCGCAATTCCATGCTCTCGCCGAGCGTCTGCGCCAGCATAGCGTCTGCCTCCAGCGCGAGTTCGCGGCGTTTGCGCTCGGTCACGTCCTGGATAGTCCCGTGTATTTTCACGGGCTGTCCGCCCTCGTCGAATTCAACTTTGCCAAGCCCATGCACCCAGCGCGTGGAGCCGTTGTCCCGGCGGATGATGCGATATTCCATATCGAACGGCTGTCCATTGTCAATGGCCTGCCATAAAGAACGCCGCATCGCTTCCTGATCGTCGGGATGGATGATGAGCAGCCATCCCGCCAGGTTGTGATCAAATTCCCTGTCTATCCCAAAGATCTGGTCGAGGACTTCGGAGCCTTTCCATGTTTTCGTCAACAGATCGGCTTCGTAACTTCCAAGCCCGGCAGCGGCCTGCGCCTGGCGAAGCAGGAGTTCGCTCGCGCGCAGGGCCTGCTCTGTCTTTTTGCGCCCGGTCACATCGCGAAAGCTCCACACCCGCCCCATGATCTTTCCGTTCAAAAACTGCGGCTGCGAGAAACGTTCAATGACGCGCCCGTCTTTCAGAATCAACGTGTCCAGACTGTCCGAATCGGGATGCTCGTACACATCCCGCACCCTTCGCAGAAAATCATCCGGGTTCGATATCTGCGGCAACGCAAAAGCCAGCGTCTGCTCGTGGTCGCGCGTCGCGAGAATTTCAGCGGGGATCTGCAGCATTTCGACGAATTTTTGATTAAAACGGGCGATCTTGTTCTCCCGGTCCACAACCAGGATGCCGTCGGCCGTCGCTTCGAGCGTGGTCTCCAGCAGGGAATAAGACTCCGCCAGTTCAAAATCCGCGAGTTTATTCTGCGAGATATCGAACATGATCCCCTGGAGCAACAGTTCGCCCGATTTCCCCTGTAATACAGCCCCCTTATCGCGCAGCCAGATCATCCTGCCGTCGGGCCTGATCACGCGATATTCGTAATCATATTCCTGGCCGGCGACGGTCAATTTGCCGACCGCTTCGCTCATCCGCTGGCGGTCATCCGGGTGGATCAAATCGAGCCAGATCTGGTTGTCGCTGTCCAGCCATTCTTCTGCCGTCACGCCCAGAATTTCCTCCAATTTCGGGCTGACGAACAGCGAAGTGCCTTTCCCGTCCAGCACGTCCAAATAGACGACCGCCGGCAGCTGCTCGATAAGCGTGCGGTATTTGGCTTCGCTGGCCCGCAATTCCTGCTCGATCGTTTTGCGCTCGGAAATATCCCGCACGATGCTTTGGACGTGAAGCGGCTGGCCGTTGGCATCGCGCGCCAATTCCATGTTGATCTCGACCGGGAAAACGCTGCCATCCTTCCTGCGGAGGAGGCGCTCATAAGCGGGAATATGCTCCCCGCCCAGTAAACGCTTCAACAGTTCGCGGCTTGTCTCCGGCTCGGCCGAGGTATCCTGCACGTTGAGATGTTGCAATTCTTCCAGCGAATAGCCCAACATTTCGGCAGTGCGCTGGTTGGCTTGAATATAGCCGCCCTGCAAGTCAAGAATAAAAATGGCGTCATGCGACTGATCAAGCAGGAAATGATAGCGGCGCGCCTCCTGCTTTTCCTCGGTCACATCCTGGCCGTACAGGTTGACAAAGCCGTCTTTGGGAGCGGGGACGAACAGGATGGAGAACACGCGGTCACCGCAGACGACCTCCGCCTGGGCGCGCGACCCGCCGCCGAGTCGCTCGCCGATGAAGGTTTTCCACTCCCGGGGCAGCGAGCGTCCCACGCGGGTCTTCCACGATTTCAGCAGGGGACGGCTGGCGTCGTTGGCGAAAACGATCTTCCCGTCCGCGTCGACGCGCAGCATGGGAGTGGGATTCTCGACGGCGAAATGCGCCAGAGCGCGGCTCTCCTTCTCCGCCTTTTCATGGGCGCTCCGGTCCCGCACGATGCCGAGCAGGTTCCCGTTGGAAAGCCGGCGTCCGCCGATCTCCACCGGCAGAAGTTTCCCGTTTTTACACAACAGCCTGCGTTCATTGGATACCGTCTGCCCGGTCAATATATCCTCCAGGCGGAGGGGGGTGGCCTTCAAATCCTCGGCCGGGATCAGGTCGCGCAAGTTCATGCGGAGGATTTCGCGCCGCGTGTAACCCAGCATCCTGCAGCCGCGCGCGTTGACGTCAATATAGTTCCCCTGACGATCGGCGATAAAAATACCGTCCATCGCCTCTTTAAACAGCGTGTGGTACAGATCCTTTTCAGGGCCGGAGATCGCCCGGGTTCTCTTTGGGACGGTCCTTTTTTTGCGCGTTGTGGGCTTTTCCATTTGCGCCATCCAGAATCCTGCCAACGCAGACATCCGATAAATAGCGCCGCCGCGTTGAAAACGGTTTTACCCAAATAGTTATATAGCAAAAATATCGGTCTGTATAGATGAACTTCATTACATTTTCCGAATGGGGTTGACGGCTGCCGGCGCTGAGACCGCCGGCCTGGAGCGCGGCGGGAGCCGGTCAAAAAAAGACCGAGGCGCGCCTCGGTCTTCGGGCTTTTATTTCCCGGGGCGTCAATCGTCGCCCAGCGCCGCGATGGCGCGCAGCAGGCCGAACACGAGCGCGCCGAGTTTGATTCCTTCGCCGGCGGTGAGCGCCGTGGACTTTTCGTCGCGTTCCGCGCGGCGGTTGAGAAGCATGGCCGCGAGCAGGCCGGTGAAGGCCCCGATCAACGCGCCCACGAGAAGGGTTCTTCCTTTGTTTTCCATAGATCGCTCCAGTTCACTTTAGTCCGGTCAGCCGCTTAAGCGCGGCAGAGACGCTCCCCGCCGCCAGGGCCGGCTTGACGGCCAGTTCCGCGCCGCGCTTGACGTAGCCTCCGACGCGCCAGACGATCCGCTGCGCGTACCCGCTGTATGGCGGGATGACCGCCAGCAGGCGCGCCATCCCATAGACGAGGGCGGCAAAAGCGGCAAGCGCGAGCAATCCCGCGCCGAGGATGGGAATGACCAGCCAGATCGTGGAGACCGCCGCCCAGCGTTCCACGTCGCCGTTGCCGCGAAAGGTGACGACGGAGACGACGACGATGACCGCCGCGACGACGAGGATCACGGCCAGGATCGGAATCAGAATCTGCGTCCACAATTGGCGGCGGTGAAGTTGATAGGAGGGGTGTTCCGCGGAAGAGGGGAGGCGCGCTTTTTCCATGCGGCAATTGTAGCATGAATCAGAAGCCAGGTTTCCGGGAGAAACCTGGCTTCTTGAAATCCATCGGAATTGTTTACCGTCGGTTTCTCAAAAACGTCGGGATGTCGAGGTCGTCGCTGCCGAAGTTGGCGGGCGGAGCGGGCCTGGGGGACTCCTCCGACCTCGGTTCGCGGGCCGCGCCGACGGAGGCGCTTTCCAGCGGGCGGATGAAATGCGCGGGCTGGGAAATCGGCTCGGAGCGGCGCACGGCCGCCGGTCGTTCGAGGACGCGCCGGGGCAGTCCGCCGCGCTCGAAGCCGGTGGCGATGACGGTGATGCGGACTTCGTCGCCCATGCTCGGGTCGATGACCGCGCCGAAGATCAGGTTCACGTCGGGGTGCGCCGTCTCGCGGATGATGGCCGCGGCCTGGTTGACCTCGAAGAGGGTCAGGTTCGAGCCGCCGGTCACGTTGAAGAGGACGCCGCGCGCGCCGTCAATGGTGATGTCGAGCAGTTGACTCGAGATGGCCTGCTCGGCGGCTTTGCGGGCGCGTTCGTCGCCCTCGCCGCGGCCGACGGCCATGAGAGCCGCGCCGCCTTCGCCCATGATGGTGCGGACGTCGGCGAAGTCGAGGTTGATGAGGCCGGGCGTGGTGATGAGCTCGGAGATGCCCTGAATGCCCTGGTGCAGCACTTCGTCCGCCATGCGGAAGGAATCCTGCAGGCTGGCGCGCTTGTCGGCCAGTTGGAGCAGCCGGTCGTTGGGGATGACGATGAGCGTGTCGGCGTGTTCTTTGAGTTTGCTGATGCCCTGCTCCGCGGACGAGGCGCGCTTCATGCCCTCGAAGGTGAAGGGCCGCGTCACGACGCCGATGGTCAGCGCGCCCGATTCTTTGGCGATCTGCGAGACGATGGGCGCCGCGCCGGTGCCGGTGCCGCCGCCCATGCCCGCGGTGACGAACACCATGTCCGAGCCTTTCAGGACGTTGTACAGTTCGTCGGAGGACTCCTCCGCGGCCTTGCGTCCGATCTCCGGGTCGCCGCCCGCGCCGAGGCCGCGCGTCAACTTGTCGCCGAGGCGGACTCGGGTCGGCGCCTTCGAAAGGATCAGGGCTTGCGCGTCGGTGTTGACGGAGATGAATTCCACGCCTTGAATGCCTTCGTCCATCATGCGGTTGACGGCGTTCGAGCCGCCGCCGCCCACGCCGATGACTTTGATGCGTGCGTATGATTCTGTGGATTGGTTTCGGGCAATTTTGTTCGCGTCCATAGGGCTTCTCCTTTTGCGATTATACAGGCAAAATTAATTTGCGAGCAGGGTAAAAAGTACTCTCGAAATCTTAAAAGTCCAAAAGGCTTTCAGGATTTCGGAACGTTACGGCAGCAGTCTCTTGATCCATTCTTTGATGTGGGCAAAGGCCATATTCGGTTCTCCTTTCGCGCGGCGCTTCCGGCCGCGCGTCGGATTCGTCTCGCCTCCGTGCGCGTGGAAGCCCCAATAGAGGAGTCCCACGCTGGTGGAAAAAGCGGGCGAGTTCAATTTGTCCACCAGGCCGACGAGGTTCTCGGGCTGCGCGGCGCGCGCCGGGACGCCCATCACGCTGGAGGCGAGGCGCTTGATGCCGGGCAGCATGGAAACGCCGCCGGTCAACACGATGCCGGCCGGCAGGAGGCCGTCGTAGCCGGAGCGTTTGATCTCCTGATGGATGAGTTTGAAAATTTCCGTCACGCGTTCTTCGATGATGTGCGACAGGTCCTGCCGGTTGATCTGCACCGCGTGATCCTCGCCGAAGGGACGGATGTTGAAATATTCCTCGGGGCCGATCTCGCTGCGCAGCGCGTGCCCCTGCTGTTTCTTCACTTCCTCGGCCTGGCTCACCGGCAGGCGCAGGCCGTGCGCGATGTCCTGCGTGACGTGATTCCCGCCGACGGCCAGCACCATCGTGTGCCACACGTTGCCGCCGACGTAGATCGCCAGGTCGGTCGTCCCGCCGCCGATGTCGCAGACGGCCACGCCCATCTCGCGCTCCTGCTCGGTCAAGGTCACTTCGCCGGAGGCCAGCGGGTTCAACACGAACTGCATATCCTTCACTCCGGCCGCGGCCACGCATTGGCGCAGGTTGTCCATCGTCGCGGCCGAGGCGGTGATGATGTGCGTCTCCACTTCCAATTTGTAGCCGTGCAGGCCGATGGGCTGGCGGATGCCGTCCTGCCCGTCAATGGCGAAGCCGCGCGTGATGACGTGGACGATCTCGCGGTCCGAGGGGATGGCGATGGCGCGCGCGCCGTCGAGGGCGTTGAACACGTCCAGTTCGTCCACCACCCCGCCGGTGATTCCCGAAGCGCCGCGGCTGTTCACCGACGAAACATGCGCGCCCGCCAAACTCACCAGCGCGCTTGTGATCTCCAGTCCCGAAGTATGCTCGGCGCGCTGCACCGAACGGCGGATGGCCTGCGTGGCCGCGTTCAGGTCCACGATGTTGCCCTTCTTGATACCCTCCGACGGTTCGATGCCCACGCCCAAAATGCGGATGGAGGCGGCGTCTTCCACGCGCCCAACCAGCGTGCAAATCTTCGTCGTGCCAACGTCAATGCCTACTACAATCTCTTCCATGTCATTGTCCCAAACGATAGTATGGGGCGTTCGGATACGCCACATTGATAAATACCGGCGTGATGCCGCGTTGCAGTGTCGCGTCCACGAGCGCGGCATAGACGCGCAGTTTGACGTCCGTCTGCGCGGGGTTCGCGCCAAACCAGACCGTCCAGCCGCGCGCGTCCACCCAGCCGAGTCCGTACTTCGGGTCGTACATCAACGCCGAGCCCTGCGGGACGTTCGGCGCCAGCAGGCGGATGGATTCGACGATCCCCGGCGACACATACGGGACGGGCGCCAGCGGGTCTGTCATGGACTTCGGGCCGGTCGGCGGCGACCCCGAGGCGCTGACCACCACCAGGCCGCTCCGCTCGCCGCGCGGACGGAAGATGACGCCCTGCGCGTCCACCCAGGCGTAGCGGCCGTCCTGCTCCCAGCGGATGACTGGCTGCCGCTCCACGATGCGCGCGACGACGCGGTTCGGCAACTCCACCGAGACCTTCGCCGAGACGATCTCCGGGAAATGGAGCCGCAAGTCCGTCTCCACTTCGGAGGGGACGACCAGGAAGATGGGCGCGTCGTTCAAATGCAGCGCGGACTCCACTTCGTCCGCCGTGAGCGCCTGGTTGCCGACCAGAGAGGCCGCCGCGACGCGGAAGTCGGGCAGAGTCCAGGCGAAGTAGATCCCTGCGCCGAGCAAGGCTGTGAGGAAGAACGACAGCAGCCTCCAGCCGACGCGGATGCGCGGCATCGTCGGCGCCTGAAGTTGACCTGCGGCGGGCGCGGCCGCGGCCACGGCGTCGTAGCGGCGGACGGGTTTAGGTTCGGCGCGGCGCGTCGAGGCGTCAAGCGTCACGCCGCGGCGCGGCAGGGCGAAGGTCGGGAGCGAGGCGCGCTTCGGGACGCGCGTCAGGCGGCGGTTTTCCTGTTCCTTCCGCCGCGCCCGCACGAGGTCCGAACGGCTGCGAGTGTCTTTGTCGCTCACGCGTCCCTCCGAAATTCGCGGACGGTGGCGTCGCGTTCCGCCTTGCGTTCGAGCGCAAGTTGGATGAGACGGTCCACCAGTTCGGGATACGAAACGCCGCTGGCGTTCCACAGTTTCGGGTACATGCTGATGCTGGTAAAGCCAGGCAGGGTGTTGAGTTCGTTGAGGATCACCCGTCCCGTTTCTTTTTCGAGGAAGAAATCAACCCGCGCCATTCCCGCGCAGTCAACGGCTTTGTAGGCGCGCAGGGCGAGTTCGCGGACCCGCTCCGCGGCCGCTTCGGGAATCTGCGCGGGGATGACCAGTCCGCTCGTGCCGTCCACGTATTTCGATTCGTACGAGTAAAATTCTCGGCTCGGCAGCACTTCGCCGCATACCGAGACGACGGGATCGTCGTTGCCCAACACGCTGATCTCGATCTCGCGGGCGTCCACGCCGCGCTCCACGAGGACGCGGCGGTCGAAGGACGCGGCTTCCATCAGGCCTTCGCCCAAATCCGAGCGGTTATTGCACTTGGAGATTCCCACCGAGGAGCCGAGGTTGGCGGGTTTGACGAACAGCGGATACGCCCCCAGCGCCTCCGCCCTGCGGATGGCCGCGTCCATGTCCCGTTGGATCTCGGCGCGGCGCAGCACAACCCAGTCCGTCACGGGGATGTCGTTGGCGCGCATCACGTCTTTGAAGACGCCCTTGTCCATGCCCACCGCCGAACCGACCACGCCCGCGCCCACGTAGGCCGCGTCCGCGAGTTCGAAAAGTCCCTGCACCGTGCCGTCTTCGCCGAACGAACCGTGCAGGACGGGGAAGAAGACGTCAATATCCGAAAGTTTCACGCGCTTCGAGTCGCGCAGCGCGTAGAGACCGGGATGGTCGGGTTCGGGGAACATGAAAGCGCGGTCGAGGGATTCGGTCTCGTTTTGCTCCAGCGCCGCGAGGGCGTTTTCTCCCGTCAACCAGTTCCCCGCGTGCGTGATGCCGACCGGGAAGACCTCGTATTTCGACGGGTCCAGCGCGGCGATCACCGAGCGCGCCGACATGAGCGAGACTTCATGCTCGCCGGAGCGTCCGCCGAAGAGGACGGCAATTCGTAAACGGGAAGGGTTGGTTGAGATCATATTGCGTATTGCGTAATGCGTAACTGATTTATGGTAATGAAGCTTTCTCAAGGAGTTGGTCAAGGGTTAATTCGGGTCCAGTGAAATATTGCGCTTGCTCCTCACGGATATTTCTGCCGCGTTCCTTTGGCGTCATGGTCAAGAGTAGTCGAATGCTTTGCGTCAAAAGTTGTATGCGATGAAAAGCGACTTTCTCACTCAAAACATGGCGACCTTTGTAATACCAATCTCTGCTCTCGCGCGCCGAACCAAGAGAATATTCCATGAATCGTGCGCGATCTTTGCCTGAACTGCGCGAATATCCTTCTGCTATATTCACGCTGACTGAGCCAACTGCCTCGTAAAGTTGATCAGATAATTTGATCGTCCTTCGGTCTGCGACAAGTTTGGTCGCATCGAACCAGGATAATTCGCCAAGAAAGAGCGCAATGCGATATACCGTCATCTTCCAAAGAACATCGTCTTTGAAATCGGCGGGAACTTTCTCCATCCATTCTTGAAAATTAGTAAAAGATTCCATCGTCATCGCTCATTACGCAATACGTACTACGCACTACGCGCTACGCATCCCATTCGCCAATCATCTCGATTTCCAATTCCAACATCACTCCAAACTCATCCTTTACTTTCTTCTGCACGAGTTCGATCAGCGCGCGGATGTCGCCCTCTTTCGTCTCGCCGTGATTGACGAAAAAATTTCCATGTACCGCGCTGATCTCCGCGTTGCCGACACGCGCGCCTTTCAAACCCGCGGCTTCGACGAGCCTCCCCGCGAAATCGCCCGGCGGATTCTTGAACATCGAACCCATGCTGGCGCCCGGCGGCTGCGTGGACTTGCGGCGCTGTACGAATTGTCCGATTGTAGCAGACACATCCGCGGCGGTCGCATTTTTTAAACCAAACGCCGCGGAGAGAATCACGGCCCGCGCAGCGCCGCGCTTCAAGACGCTGGAACGGTAACCGTATTCCATTTGGTCCGCCGTCCATGTTTCGCGGCCGCGCCCGGTGAGCAATTCTGTCTCGATGAGACTGCCGGCCACGTCCCCGCCGAATGCGCCCGCGTTGCCGTAGACCGCGCCGCCGAGCGTGCCGGGGATGGCGGAGGCCCACTCGAGTCCCGACAGTCCCTGCGACGCGCAGCGGTTGGCGAGATTGCTGAACACGACGCCCGATTCCGCCCGGACCTTCGGCCGTTCGCCCGTCTCGAAGCGGACAGCCTTCGCCCGGTTCAACACGACGACGCCGCGCACGCCCCGGTCGCTGACGAGGACGTTCGATCCGCCGCCGAGGATAAAATACGGCGCGTCCATCGCCCATAATTGAGAGACCGCGTCCGCCAGCTCGTCCGCGGATTTGACAACGACGAGCGCGTCCGCCGGGCCGCCGATGCGCGCGGAGGTATACGGCGCAAGCGTCACGTTCTCTTGCAGCCGCTCTCCAAAGACAGCGCGCAGATCGGCGATCGTCGGCATCCTCATCCCTATATCTTCGTCAAATGGACGATCAACTTCTCGACCGCCGCCTTGTATTTCGCGCCCTTCGCGATCCTGCGAAGTTTGCTCGCCTTCTTCCTGCCCTCGCTGCGGATGGCTTCCGTATTGATCAGCGCCATCTTGAGCGGAGGCAGGGCCAGCGCGTCGGATTCAAAGCGGCGGGTTTCCGATTTCGATTTTTTCATGGCTCCTCACTTCTCGCGTTTCCGCAATCCGGCCAGCGCGTCCGCGCCGACCCGGTCGGCGTCGCCCGCGGAGAGGACGATCAACGCGTCGCCGGGGCGTAGATGTTCGAGCAGGTAACGGGTCGCGTCGTCGAGCGTGGCGGCGAAATGCGCCGAGGGATGGCGCATGGAACTGACGACCATCGCGCTGGTGAAATCCTGCGCGGCCTCGCGCGAGGCGTAGACTTCAGTGACGATGACTTCGTCGGCGTCGTCGAAGGCCGTGACGAACCGCTCGAAGAGCGCCTGCGTGCGCGAGTAGGTGTGCGGCTGCCAGAGCGCCCAGACGCGGCGGCCGGGATAGCGCGCCCGCGCCGCGGCCAGCGCGGCCCGAATCTCGGTGGGATGATGACCGTAATCGTTGACGACGACGACGCCGTCCGCCTCGCCCAGGACCTCGAAGCGGCGCGCCGCGCCGCGGAATTCTCCCAGCGCCTCGGCCGCCTTCTTCGGCGGGAGTCCCATCAACGAGACGACCGCCAGCGCGGCTAATGAATTTTGGACGTTATGGACGCCCGGCGCCTGCAGCGAGACGGGGATGGCCTCGGTCTCGGGGAAGAGGTTGGAGACGGCCTCGAAATCGAATCCGCCGCGCGTGTTGGGACGGAGGTTGCGCGCCATCATCCAGTGCGGCGCATTGAGCGTGCTTTCGCCCTGCAAGCCGTAAGCCACCACGCGGCGACCGGACTTCCGCGCCTCGTTCATCAACGCGCTGGCCGCGGCGTCGTCGAGACAGGCCACGAGCGCGCCGTCCGCGGGCAGCAGGTCAACGAATTGCGCGAAGGCCGCGTACATATCCTCGAAGGTCGGATAGCAATCGGGATGGTCGTGTTCGATGTTGGTGACCACGGCGTAGAACGGCTTCAAGCCGAGGAACATGCGGTCGTACTCGTCCGCTTCGATGACGAAGGCTTTGCCGCGCCCGGCGTGCGCGTTGGTCTTCAGGTTGGCGACAGTGGAGCCGACGATGAACGACGGGTCGCGTCCGAGCGCGAACAGAGTCCAGGCGATCATGGCGGTGGTGGTGGTCTTGCCGTGCGCGCCGGCCACGGCGATGCCGATCTTGTCTTCCATGAGTTGACCGAGGAACTCGGCGCGTTTGTAGACCGGGATGCCGCGCGCCCGCGCCTCGAGCGCTTCGGGGTTGTCGTCGCCGATGGCCGAGGAACGCACCACCCAGTCCGCGCCCGAAACGTTCCGGGCGTCGTGACCGAGGAAGACGGTCGCGCCGTCGGCTTGCAGCTTCCCGGCAAACGGCGAGAGGACGCGGTCCGAGCCGGAGACGGTATATCCCATCTCCAGCAGGAGGCGCGCGATGGCAGAAATTCCGCTCCCGCCGATGCCGATGAAGTGGACGTGTGTCATGGCAATTAAACGTAGACGACCAGGATAAAAATGAGGACGATGATGACCGCGAAGTAGATGCCCGGCTCGCCGAGTAAATGCGGCGGCATGTATTCGAGCATTTTGTCAATCACCGCTTGTACGTTCTGTTTAGCCGGCTGCACAAACCCGCCGGGATATCCGGCTTCGGCCCAATAAGACCAGAATGTGCCCATCACCAGATACCCGTTGATGGCGCCGAGAAAAAGACCGAAGAGCGCGTCCTGCAAACGCTCGCGGCGCGCGCCGGCCTGCAAACGCGCCACGCTGATGACGGTCTGATAGCCGAAATACGTCAATACGCCCAGCACGGCGGAACGGATCCAGAACAGAGTCAGGTCCCCATCGGGCAGATCCTTGACCATCGGCGCGAATTGGTGAAGCAGGAAATTAAGCGCCACCGCCACCACCACGGCAAAGCCAACCAGGAGTTCCTTGGCCCAGCCGCGCAACATGCCGATGACCGCGAACAGAATCACATACATCCAGAAGATAAACACTATGCTGATCATGATTTCTTCTCCTCGGCCAGCGCCGTCAACTCCCGCGCGATCTCGTCCGCCGCCTGCGGACGCGCCAGGGCGCGCATGTTGGCGCGCATCGTTTCGAGCGCGGCAGGGTCATCAAGGATGGCGCGGACGCGCGCCGGCAATTCATTGTTCAAGCGGTCGTCCTCCAACAAAATGGCCGCGCCGCGCCGCGCCAGATAATCGGCGTTGACTTTTTGATAACGCCAGGCGTGCGGATACGGGACAAGCGCAGCCGGCAAACCAAACAGCGGATACTCTCCCAGCGCGGACGCGCCCGCCCGCGAGACCGCCAGGTCGGACGCGGCCAGCGCGGCGCCCATCTCCTCGTGAAGATAGGGGAAGGCGTGATAATCGCGGCGGTTCATTCCCGACATTTCGGCGGCCGCGGCTTCGACGGCCGGCCAGTCCAACTGGCCGCTGACGTGGATCACCTGCGCGGCCTCCAGCAGGGAAGGCAGATGGCGCAAGACCGCCCGGTTGATGGAGCGCGCCCCGCGGCTTCCGCCGGTGACGAGCAGGACGGGCTTTTCAGCGCGCAAGCCGAAAACTTTTCGCGCCGAAACGCGGTCCCATTTCAGCAGGCCGGCGCGCACGGGATAGCCCGTCTCGACGACGCGGGCGCGGGCGGGGAAATACGCCCGCGACTCGGAGGCCGTGACCGCGACCCGGTCCGCGAAGCAGGCGACGGCCTTCAGCGCCAGCGCGGGTTCGATGTCGGGAACGTACAGCAGGGTGGGGATGTCTCTCCCCGCCAGCGCCATCGGCCCGGCCAGGTAGCCGCCGGTAAAGAACAGCGCGCGCGGACGGAACTCGCCCAGGATGCGCCGCGAGGCGAAGTAGCCGCGCGCCAGCTTCGACAGGTTGCGAGGCAGGGCGCGCAGTCCCACGCCGTGGACGCCCGCGGCCGGGATGGAGCGGAACGCGACCCCCGCGCGCTTCACAAGGGCCTCTTCCATGCCGCCCTCCCCGCCCACCCACAGGAGTTCCATATTCGAGATCGCAGAGTCACTCTGCAATCGTTCCAGGACGGCGAGGGCGGGATACACGCCGCCGCCCGTTCCGCCCGCGCAGATCAAGATCCGCACCGAAGGACCTCCATTCATCGTCGCTTCGCGCTGCCGCGCCGCGCTGGCGCGAGACGTTCATCACAATTCCGCACGCGGCCAGCATCATGGTCAGGTTCGAGCCGCCCGCGCTGACAAAAGGCAGGGCGTTGCCCGCGAAGGGCATCAAGCCCACCATCACCGCCATGTTGATCAGCGCCTCCGCGCCGACCCACAGGACCAACCCCGAGGCGAGCAGAGTCCCCAGCATGTCGGGCGCGAGGCGGGCGATCGCCAGGCCGCGCCAAATCAACAGGACGTAGAGTCCCATCAGGAAGACCGAGCCGACCAGCCCCAGTTCCTCGACCACGACGGCGAAGATGCTGTCGGTCGGCGGGACGGGGAGGCCGGTGAATTTGCTGAGCGACTGTCCCAGCCCGCGGCCGAAGACGCCGCCATTGACGATCGCCTCGAACGAGCGCAGGACGTGGTACGAGGCCTGCGTCGGGTCTTTCAAGCCGAGGAGAAAATCGGCGATGCGCTTCTGTCCCGTCGCGCTGACCTGCACCACCAGCCAGCCGACGAGCAACGTCACAGCCAGCATGATGAGGATCTGTTTCAAGTCGCCGCCCGCGAGGAAGAAGAGCAGGCCGCCCATCAGCAGGACCGTCCCGGCCGCGCTTAAGTCGGGCTGTAGAAAGATGAGTCCGCCGAAAATTCCGAGGATGACGCTCAGCGGCAAAAAGCCGAGGCTGAAGATGCGCAGCGAAGCGCGCTTGGCGTACAGCCAGACCGCCAGGTAAATAATGCTGATGAGTTTCGCCAGTTCAGAGGGCTGCACCGAGCCTTCAAAGTAGGAGCGCTTGGCGCCGAAGCGGATCTCGTGCATCAACAGAACGCCCGCCAGCATCGCGATGGTGAGCAGCGCGACCGGCGCCGCCAGTTTGCTCCAATGGTGATAGTCGAAACGCGACAGCGCGTAGGCTCCCGCCGCGCCGAGGCCGAGCCAGAGCAGTTGACGGCCGAACATATAGGTCGGCTCCCGCCCCAGCATGTTCAGCGAAAAATCCCACGACGCCGAAAACAGCACGATCAGGCCGAAGACAATCAGCCCGATCAGCACCAGAAAGAACGGCGCGTCCACGCTGCGGGCCGGCGCGGGGCGGTCGCTTTTCGCGGCCTGGGCCGGCGTCGTTACGAAAGTTCCAGCGCCCATCTTTTAAACCTTTCTCCGCGTTCCGCAAAATCGGCGAACTCGTCGAAACTTGTGCCGCCGGGCGAGAGCAGGACGACGCTGCCCGGCTCCGCCACCTGCGCGGCGCGGTGGATCGCCTCGCGCAGGCCCGCGCAGCGCGTCTGCGTGCGCGTCGCGCCCGACGTTGGGCCGAGCGCGGCCTCGATGACGCCCGCCGCCTCCCCGAAGAGGATCACATGCTCCACGCGCCGGTGGACGAGGTCTGCCAGGGCCTGCCACGGCAGGTTTTTGTCGCGCCCGCCGAGCAGAAGCACGATCGGCTCCTCGAACGCGCGGACGGCGGCCATCGTCCGCTCGGGGGCGGTGGCGATCGAGTCGTTATACCAGCGCGCGCCGTTCCGCTCGCGGACGAATTCCAGGCGGTGTGGCACGCCGCGAAATTCCTCGGCGGCGGTCAACATCGCGTCGAGCGGAAATCCCGCCGCGTGGCCGACGGCGAACGCCGCCAGCGCGTTGCTTACGTTGTGGTCGCCGCGCAGTTGGATCTTCTCGCGCAGCAGCAGCGGGACGTAGGCGTGACCGTCGCGCAGGGCGATCAAACCGTCGTCGAGATAGGCGCCGTCGAGTCCCTCCTCGAGCGGATGGAGGCTGAACCCGAACAACTTCCCGCGGACGCGGGCGCGCTGCGCCCAGCTGCCCGCGTCGTCACGCCCGAGAATGGCGGCGCTGTTTTCCTTTTGAAAATCCAACAGGCGGACTTTGGCCGCGGCGTAAGCCTCCATCGTGCCGTGACGGTCAAGATGGTTGGGCGTGATATTAAGGATGGCCGCGATGTCGGTCGAAGCGGTCATCTGCTCGAGTTGGAAACTGGAGATTTCCAGAATGGCGAGGTCGTTTGGTCTCATCTCATCCACATAGTTGATCAACGGGTCGCCGATGTTGCCGCCGATGAAGACAGACGGCCCGGTCTTCGGTTCGCGGTCTGACGTCTGATAAGCCTGTTTCGCCATCTCTCCCACGAGCGCGGTGGTCGTCGTCTTGCCTGCCGAGCCGGTGATGCCGATGGTCTTACAGGGCGCGGCCTCGAGGAAGATCTGCGTGTCGTTCGAGAGAGGGATGCCGCGCTGGACGGCTTCCCTCACGATGGGCAGCGTAAGCGGGATACCGCCCGACGGGCAGACCAGGTCCACGCCGTCGAGCAGTTCGAGCGGATGCCCGCCGAATTTCCATTCGAGGTCCACGTCGCTGAGCGCGGCCTGGACGGCGCGCATGTCGTCGAGCGGACGCAGGTCGTTCAAGACAACGCGCGCGCCGTGACGCGCCAGCCAGCGCGCCAGGGCTTGTCCCTGCCGCGCCGCGCCGAGGATGAGTACGCGCCTGCCAGTCCAGTCCGTCATACCAGCGCCAACCCAACGCCGACCATCGCGGCCAGCAACCCGATCAGCCAAAACCGCTGAACCACCTGGGTTTCGCTCCAGCCGAGCAATTCAAAATGCAGGTGGATGGGAGCCATCTTGAAGAAGCGCCGTCCTTTCGTGGAGCGGAAATAGAAAATCTGAATCACAACGCTCACCATCTCGCTAACCGGGATGATGGCAATGACCGGCAGGATGGCCCACTGCCCGGTCATCAGCGCGACGACGGCGAGCGTCGCGCCGAGGGCCTGCGAGCCGGTGTCGCCCATGATGAGCATGGCGGGATGGACGTTGAACCACAAATAGCCGAACAGCGCGCCGACCATGAGGAAGCAGAAGCGCGCCACGTAGGTCTGTCCCTGCATGAGGGCGATCCCGCCGTAGGCCACGAACGCGGTGGCGGCGATGAGTCCGGCGAGGCCGTCCAACCCGTCGGTGAAATTGACCGCGTTCGACATTGAGACAATGATGAAGGCCGCGAAGGGGATGTACCAAAAACCGAGATCGATCTCGATGGGAATCCCGGGAAAATACAAATCTGGAACCTGTAAAAGATATTTCAAAGCCCAGGCCGTGCCGAGCGCCAGCGCCGCCTGGATGAGGAACTTCGTCCGCGAGCGCATTCCCTCGCCCTTGCGCGGCCCGCGGATGCCCTCCCAGTCGTCCACCGCGCCCATAATGGCGAAGCCCGCCATCACCGCCAGCGGCAACAGGATCGAACGCCCGATGCCCGGCACCCCCGTCAGACTGGAGGCGTTAAGGAGCAGGGTGAGCAACATCACCGGCGCGATGAACATCACCCCGCCCATGGTGGGCGTGCCCATCTTCACGGCATGATGTCCCGGCTCCTCCACGCGGATGATCTTGCCGACCTTGAAATAACGCAGGATACGCAGCAGCGGACTGCCCCAGATGACGGTCATCATAAAGGCCAGCGCGGTCAGGCTGAGCGAGAGGGTCATCTGATTCACGAGCGGGCCTCCAGCGCGGCCGCGATGCGGTCCATGCGCAATCCGTGCGAACCTTTAATCAACACCGCGTCGTCCTTCGATAAATTTCCGCCCAGCCATTCGACGATGGGTTCCAACTCGTCGAACTCGTGGACGTTTTCCCGCTTCATGCCGAACCTGCGGGCGGCCGCGGCGATCATGCGGGCGCGCGTCCCGAGCGTGAGCAGCACGTCGGCCACGCGCGCGGCGCGCAGGCCGACCATCTCGTGTCCCTGTCTCTCGTAGAGACCGAGTTCGAGCATGTCGCCCAACACGGCAACTTTGCGGCCGTCCAACTCGTCCAGCAGGTTGAGCGCGGCCAGCATAGACTCGGGCGAGGCGTTGTAAGAATCGTCCAGCAGCAGCGCGCCGCTTTCGCTCCGCACCGCCACCAGCCGCAGCTGGGTGTGTTCCTGGCGCAGGCCTTCGAAAATTTCCTGCCAGTTCAACCCTTCCACCAGGCCGGCCGCGGCCGCGCGCAGGGCGGTATGCACGGAATGGCGCCCGATCAACGGGATGTGCGCGTGCAGCGTCTCGGACTGGTAGTGCAGGCGGAAGCGGATTCCGTCCAGGCCGAGTCCCTGGATTTCGTCCGCCCATAAATCGGCCTCGGGCGAGAGACCATAGAAGAACACGCGGGCGCGGGTTTTCTCTTCCATTTTTCGCGCCCAGGGATCGTCGAAATTGAGGATGGCCGTCCCGTCTGGGGCGGGCGGAAGCGCCTGCACCAGTTCGGCTTTGCCGAGGAAGAT
The DNA here is from genome assembly GCA_017312345.1 of Candidatus Denitrolinea symbiosum. NCBI lineage: Bacteria > Bacillati > Chloroflexota > Anaerolineae > Anaerolineales > Anaerolineaceae > Candidatus Denitrolinea > Candidatus Denitrolinea symbiosum. Next base: position 53,261 of record BLAA01000003.1, read on the forward strand.
GGCCTCCTGCGACCCGGCGCGCTCCGCGTGGACAGTGCCGATATTGGTGACGATGCCGATGGACGGCTGGGCGATGTCGCACAGGAAGGCAATCTCGCCCGGCACATAGAAACCCATCTCTAATACGGCGCGCTCGTATCCCGACCCAAGCCGCAGGATGGAAAGCGGCAGGCCGATCTCATTGTTTAAGTTGCCCGGGTTCTTCAGCGTGCGGTAACGCATGGACAGCACTTCGGCCACCAATTCCTTGGTGGAGGATTTGCCCACGCTGCCGGTGATGCCGACGACGCGCAGGTTCAGTTTGCGGCGCCAGAAGCGCGCGATCTGCTGGAGGGCGCTGAGGCTGCTTTCCACGCGCAGGCAGAGCGGAGGGTCGAAGTCCGCCGAGGCGAGGGACGACTCGGGGAATCCGCCGCGCAGATCGAGAGTCCGCAACGAGGCGTCGGGCAGGTCGCGCTGGACGAGGGCGTAAGAGGCGCCGCGTTTGAAGGCCGCCTCCACAAAGTCGTGTCCGTCCGCTTTTTCGCCGGGGATGGCGACGAAGAGCGAGCCGGGGATGGCCTGGCGCGAGTCGACGGCCGCTTCGGTGATGACTTGCTCCGCGTGCGGTCGGACGTTGACGAGGGCTTCGAGAATATCGGCCAGGGTGAGCATGGTTAATGGCCTGCGATCTGGAGACGGATGGAATCGGGCGGAATGTCGAGCAGGATGACAGTCTGCTGCGCCATCGCGGAGAAGAGCGGCGCGGCGGTGTCGTTGGCCCAGATGGACGCGCTGGGGCGGTCGAGCCAGACGTAGATCATAAACTGCGGGTCGTCCACCGGCCCCCAGCCGATGAACGAGACGTTGGTCTGGCTGCTGTCGTAGTAGCCGTCCGCGGGAATTTCGGCGGTGCCGGTCTTGCCCGCCACGCGGTAGCCGGGGACGAGCGCCAGCGAGGCTTCGTGTTCGAGGGACACGGCCAGCATCTCGCTCAGGACGCGGGCGGTCTCCGGGCGGATGGGGGCGCCGGCCGGGTCGAGGTTGATGTTGACCTGCCGCCCCTCGTTCACCAGCGCGTACAAGACGTGCGGTTTGACCATGCGCCCGTCGTTGGCGAGGGCGGAAGCGGCCATCATCATCTGGATGGGGCTGACGGCCACGCCCTGACCGAAGGCGTTCGTGCCGAGGTCGACCGGATACCAGTCCGCGTCGCCCGGGACCTTGAGGCGGCCCGGCGTTTCCCCGGCCAGGTCGATGCCGGTTGCGCGTCCGATACTGAAGCGCTGCATGTAGTCGTAGAAGACATCCTTGCCCATGTTGGTAGAGAGCCAGGCCATGCAGACGTTAAGGGAGTAGCGCAGGCAGCCGATCATGTCCTGGTCGCCCCACGGACGGCGGTCCCAGTTCTGGATGGGCGCGCCGCCCACATAGATGATGCCGCTGTCGTGGAAGGGCGTGTTGGGCGCGACCAGGCCGATGTCCAATGCGGCCGCCATAGTGAAAATCTTGAAAACGGAGCCTGGCTCATACTGCATGGCGATGGCAGGGTTGTACTCGTAAGCGCGGCTGTAATAATTGCCGTAATTCCAGAATTCGTTCAGGTTCAGGCGCGGCGTGGCGGCCATGGCGAGAATATCGCCGTTGCGCGGGTCCATGACGATGATGGAACCGTTTTGCGCGCCGTAATCGAGCAGGGCTTTGTCCAGGGAACGTTCGGCGGCGGCTTGCAGGTCGCGGTCAACGGTGAGGATCAGGGAGGCGCCGTCTGGCACATGGGGAATCTCGGCGGCGCGGTTCGGGTCCTGCGGCACCCAGGCCTGCACCGGCGTACCGGCCAGCAGGTCGTTGTATTTTTCCTCCACGCCAAAGATGCCGCGTTTGTCGCGATTGTAAAAGCCGAGAATGTTCGAGGCCAGGTCGTTTTCGGGGTAGCTGCGTTGCAGCGCCGGCTGGAAATCCAGCCCCGAAAGCGGAGAGGCGTGATAATTCGCCGCGGCTTCCTTTTCCATGTCGTCGCGTTTGGCCTTCAGGGCATCCACCCGGTCTGCCTCCACGTAGTTTGCCAGCGCGACAAAGTACAAGCCGCCCGGGTTGAGCAATTTCTGGTAAGTCTCGTCGTAATCCAGTCCCAGTTGCGCGCTGACTTCGCGCGCCAGCGCCTCGGCGTCCGCCATCTCCGGGATGTTGACGCCCACCGTATAGACCGCCTCATTCCCGGCCAACAGGCGTCCCTTGCGGTCATAGATCTGGCCGCGCTCCGGGTAAAACGTCCGCTTGACCATGGCGTAATCGTCCGCCTGTTCGTTGAACTTTGCCGCCTCCGGACTGACCTGGATGCGGACGATCTGCGCCAGCACCAATGCCGCGAAGAAAGCCAGCAGCCCGGCCACAAAGACCGAGCGCCAGGCATACTCTCTTCGCATGGAAAATTGCTTCACGGAATCACCCCCGCGGCCATCCCGCTTGCCGGGCTTTGCAAATACGAGACCACCCAATCCAGCAGCGACTGGGTGTATTCAGGCGGCGTGGACGGCGCGCCCGCCGGCGGGTTCGAAACCGCCAGCGTCACCGCCGAAGGACGGGCATATCCCGGCGTCACCAGGTAATGAATCTCCCCCGCCTCGGCCGGCCGGTAGCCCAACGCCAGCGCGCGGGCGTTCATATTATTTGCAGACGACAACTCCGCCAGTTTGGTTTGCAGATTGGCATTCGCGTAGCGGATATCCGCAATCTCGCCCTGCAAAAGCTGGATCTCGCGTCCGAGGATCGCGGCCTGCGAGGTCACGTCCAAATACAGGGCCGAGACCATCGCCAGCGCCAGCGCCCCAAGCAAAAACGCGCCGGCCCACTGACGCTGGATGCGCCACGGAGCCTGACGATGAGCGTGCGTGAGATGGGCGATATTGATCATAGTTTCTCTGCAATTCTCAATTTTGCGCTTCTGGCCCTCGGGTTACTTTCAATCTCAGCCTCCGAGGGGACGATGGGCTTTCTCGAAATTTCCTTAAGGACGGCCTTGCGTTCTTCCTTGTAGATCGGCGTATACGGCGGGTTGACCAGGTCGCGGCTCTGCTCGCGGAAGAAGTCCTTGACGATGCGGTCCTCCAGCGAGTGGAAGGAGATCACCGCCAGCCTCCCGCCGGACCTCAGGGCGGCCGCGGCCTTCGGAAGCGCTTCCGTCACCGCGGCCAGTTCCTCGTTGACGGCGATGCGCAGCGCCTGGAACGTCCGCGTGGCGGGGTGGATTCCCTTTCGGCGGGGGACCGCCCGCTCGACGACCGCGGCCAGCTGACGGGTAGTCTGGAGCGGCCTCGCGCGGACGATGGCGCGGGCGATGCGGCGTCCGTCCGATTCCTCACCGAAGCGGAAGAGCAGGTCGGCCAGCTCGGCCTCGTCCAGCGTGTTGACCAGCGCCGCCGCGGTGACGGGGTTGGCGGGGCTGAAGCGCATGTCCAGCGGCGCGTCGCGCTGGAACGAGAAGCCGCGTTCGGGAGCGTCGAGTTGCATCGAGGACAGGCCGAGGTCGAGGACGATTCCGTCCGCCGCGTCCCATCCGAGCCGGCGGAGTTGGTCGGGGATGGCGGTATAGGAGGCCTGGGCCAGATGCGCGCGAGGTCCGAAAGGAGCCAAGGTCTCTCGGGCGAGCGCCAGCGCCTGCGGGTCGAGATCGAGCCCAAGCAGTTCGCCGTCCGGCGCGCAGGCCTCCAAAATACCGCGAGCGTGACCGCCCGCGCCGACCGTGCCATCCACATAACGCCCCGAAGCGTGAGGCCGCAACGCGTGTATAATCTCGTGGTAAAGTACGGGCAGATGAGGCGTATTGTTCATTGGTCTGGGCAAACCCGTTGGGGCAGACCTGGTTGGGCGGGTTGGGCGTCTGCCCCTGGGCGGATTGGGCGTCTGCCTGGGCAGATTGGGCGTCTGCCTGGACAGATTGGGCGTCTGTCCCTGGGCGGATTGGGCGTCTGCCCCTGGGCGGATACGCAGATCCGCCCCTACGGTGTGGTCGAAAGATTGAGCGTGGCGAAGCGCTGATTGTTGGCCTCGATATCGTTGATCTCGACGGTCTGCTTCTCCCATTCCGCGGGAGACCAGACCTCGAAGTACCCGCCCTGCCCCGCGATCACGGCGTTGCCTTCCAGCGCCGCGAACTGACGCAGGTTGGCCGGCACGAGGACGCGGCCGACTTTGTCCACTTCCACAGGATAGGCGTTGGCGAGCAACATGCGGCGCAGAAGGCGGGCGGTCGGGTCCATCAGGTTCATGGCGTCAACGCGCTCATAAACCTGCTGGAAGTACGCTTCGGTCATCACCATCAGGCATTTGTCAAATCCCTGGGTAAGGTAGGCCCCGCCTTCCAGCGCCTCGCGGAAGCGCGCCGGAATCATCAGGCGGCCTTTGTCATCAATGGAGTGCTGGTATTGACCCAAGAACATTTGTGCTATTTGTCCTTTTAATGCGGTGAACGCCGGGCGAACCCGGCGCTCACACCTGCCTACCACTTCTTACCACTTTCTCCCACATTTTACATTATTTTTGGGCGAATTTCAAGTGGTACTTTAGGCTAATTCCCACTTTTGTTTGGACTCTCGAAGATCTACTTCGGACATTGTTATTTTGGATTGTTTGGGATTCCCGAAGTTCTACTTCGGGCGCTGTTCCGCCTCCGAAAGTAGAACTTTCGGAGGCCATGTTGGCGGTCAATTTCATGTCAAACGATTTTTTCCTGCTCGAATCTCCCCGCTGGCGCGACTACGAACTGCTCGATTCAGGCGACGGCTTGAAACTGGAGCGCTTCGGTCCCTACACTTTCGCGCGTCCCGAATCACAGGCCATGTGGAAGCGCGCCCTGCCCCGCAAAGATTGGGACGCGGCGCACGCAGACTTCCATCCCACCAACGAGGAAAGCGGCGGGCATTGGATTCCGAAAAAGAAATTTCCCGAACGCTGGCAGATGAGTTACGGGAATTTGAAATTCTGGGCGATGACGACGCCCGGCCGTCACCTCGGCGTTTTCCCCGAAGTCGCCGCGCACTGGGACTGGATGGCGGATCTCGTCCGAGCGGCCGATCGGCCCGTCAACGCGCTCAACCTGTTCGGCTACACCGGGCTGGCGACTCTCGCGCTGGCCGCGGCCGGCGCGAAGGTCACGCATGTGGACGCGTCGAAGAAGTCCGTCACGTGGGCGCGCGAGAACCAGTCGCTGTCCGGGCTGGAGGCGAGTCCCATCCGCTGGATCGTGGACGACGCGCTGAAGTTCGTCCAAAGGGAAGCGCGGCGCGGGGTCAAATACGACGGGATCGTGCTGGACCCGCCCAAGTTCGGACGCGGACCGAAGGGCGAGGTGTGGGAAGTTTACAAGTCCCTGCCCGATCTGTTCGCGGCCTGCCGCGCGGTCTTGTCGGAGCGTCCGCTCTTCATCGTGACGACGGTCTACGCGGTGCGCGCTTCCGCCGTCCACGTGGGGCAGGCGCTGGAGGAGACGATGCGCGGCTTCAAGGGCGAGACGGAGCGCGGCGAGTTGGCGACGCGCGAAAAATCGGCGGGGAGGCTGCTTTCGCAGGCGGTCTTCGCGCGCTGGCGCGTAAAATAAAGATCTCCGGGATCGGTCCCGGAGATCTTCGCTTGTCAGCCTTTTGCTTCATCCGTTAGGGGGTTGCTGGTTTTCCCTGTCAGTTTCTTCAATATATCGTACCAGAACGACGATCCCTGCGAGACGGCAAGGACGCTCAGCGCCAACCCCACGATCTTGAGCAGGATGAACTCCGCCCAGGGCGCGCCTGAATTCGGGGGGAAGGTGTCCTGGATGTGCCACCAGGTGAAGCGGATATTCGTCTCGCTCAGGTGTTGGAGTATCTGGTTGAGGTCTTCTATCCCCCCGCCCTCCTGCTGGGCGACCATGGTGGCTTTGGCCGCGGCCACCGTCCGCATCTCGGCGTTGTTCCACAGGTCCTTCGCGATCTGGACCGAATCCGTCCCGAGGCCGAGCACGAGGATGGCGGAGAGGATGATTACAACGCTGCGGGCGTTGGCTTTGAAGGTAGCCGACGCCTGGACCAGAATTCCGCTGAAATAATCGTTGGCGCGGGTCCGCAGTTCGTTGAAATTCGTGACGCCCTGCTGGATCCATTTGAGCATGGCCTGCTTTGCTTCCGACTCGGGCATTTGAGCGACGATGGCGGTCAATTCGGCCGCGTCGACGTTTGGCCGCCCGGTCAGGCCGGTCATGTCAAAGAAGGCGTCCACCAGCGTGTTGACTGGGACCTTCTCCAGTTTCTTCAACTCCGTTTTAGCGCCGAACACTCCCGTCCATCCTTTGTAGCGGATGGGTTGCAGGGCCTTCAGCTGCGGGAGGTTGACCAGGTCAACCGTCTTGTCTCCTGCGATGCGCTTCAAATGCGTTTCGAGCGCCGCGCCGCGCGTCTCAGCCGAATCGAGGATCAACCTGGTCACAAATGAGATGATCGAGCCAAGCACGTAAAACACAAAGATGAGGCCAATGGCGACCTCGAGGACCTGTGAAACTGACATGGCGTTCTCCTCTTTTGGTGTGGCGGAATAACCCCATTCTAGCGCGATCTCGTCCGCTTGTGCAGTCTTTTTTACAGATAGTAGGTCATGCGCTGGAGGTGAATGGCTGGGTCAATGTGTTGGACTTTGACGTCTGGCGGAACGCTAAGGCTGATGGGCGAGTAGTTGAGAAGCGCCTTGACGCCGGCCTTCACCAACTGGTCCGCCACACCCTGCGCGGCCGCGGCCGGGACGGTGATCATCGCCACTTCCACGCCCGCGGCGCGGATGCGCTCCGTCATGCCGGCGGAGTCTTCCACGGTGAACTCTCCGGCCTTTCGTCCGATCTTGGCGGGGTCGTTGTCGAATATCATCACGATCCGAAATCCCCGATTAGTGAATCCCTGGTAACGCGCCAGGGCGTGTCCCATATCGCCCGCGCCCACCAGGGCCACATCCCAGATCCGGTCCACTTTAAGGATGGAGCGGAGTTTGTCCACCAGGAATGAAATATTGTAGCCCGTGCCTTGTTTGCCGAATTCCCCAAACTGGGAAATATCTTTGCGGATCTGGGCCGCGGAAATACCGACGCGCTCTCCCAGCTCCTGGGAGGAGGTGGTCTGTATGCCCTTTTCAGACATGTGCAACAGCGCCCGCAAATAGATCGGCAGGCGTCCAATGATAATATCTGGAATTCGATCTGCGTTCATGGTTTCCCTCGCCAGAATGGAATTGATATTAACTTTACCATAAACAAGGAGGTTTTGTGCCAATCCACACAAACTGGAAGCGGCCAAAACGACGGGGCGAGCCTGGGATTAAAAAACGGCCTCGCGATGGAGACCGCCCGATCCGCATAGACGAACAGCGCCCGCCTCATACCTGAGGCAGGCTGCGCCGCAGGACGTTATACATGGGGATGCCTTTCGCCGCGCCTTCCACCACGCACGTCAACGGATTGTCCACCAGGTAGGCCGGAACGCCGAGCGATTTGGTCAGCAGTTTATCCACGCCGCGCAGCAACGCGCCGCCGCCGCAAATGGCGACGCCGCGGTCGATGATATCCGAGACGAGTTCGGGCGGGGTCTTCTCGAGGACGCGGCGGCAGGATTCCATGATCTGCTTGAGCGGGTCCTGCAACGCCTCGGCGATCTCGTCCGTGGACAACGTCACCGGGCGCGGCAGCCCCGTGACCTGATCCTGCCCCTGCACTTCCATGCTTTGTTCCTCGTCCCGGGGAACGGCCGCGCCGATCCTGACTTTGAGCAGTTCCGCCGTCACCTGGCCGATGATGACCCCGTATTTGCGGCGCACGTACGTGACGATGGCCTCGTCCAGTTCGAGGCCGCCCACGCGCAGCGTATCCGCAGAGACAATCCCGTACATCGCCAGCACCGCGGCTTCGGTGCAGCCCCCGCCGAGGCAGATGACCATGTTTCCCGACGGAGAGCCGATGGGCAGGTCAATGCCGAGCGCGGCGGCCAGCGGCTGCGGAATCAGGTTGGCTTCGTGCGCGCCGGCTTCCATGACGGCTTCGTAGACGGCGCGGCGCTCCACGCTGGTGACCCCATACGGGATGGAGATCATCACACGCGGGCGGACAAAACGCAGCGACCCGCTGGCGCGGCGGATGAGATGGGCCAGCAGGGTCTGCGTGACTTCGTAATCGGCAATGACGCCGTTCTTGAGCGGCCGCGCTACCTCGATGGACTCAGGCACGCGTCCCACCATGTCGCGCGCCTCCTGTCCATAAGCCACCATCTTTTCCGCCATGCGGTTGGGATCCAACTCAATAGCGACGATGGTCGGCTCTTCGAGCATCACCTGGTTCGTGTCCGCGAGACGCGTGAACATGGTCCCCAGGTCGATGCCGAGCTCTTTCGAGAACATTGCCACGGATTAATTCTCCCCGGGGAAATTCGGGCGAGAACGACCTTTTCGATAGCGGCGCGCCGCGTCCAGCCGCAGGTTCGAGCGCCGCAGGGCGGCTTCGACGGCGAGATAAGCGTCGGTGTTGGGCGGCGGTCCTTTGGCGAGCATTTCCTGGGCGCGTTGACGGGCTTGTTCGGCGCGGGTCACGTCAATCTCCTCAACGCTTTCGGCCGCGTCGGCCAGCACGGTGACGATATCGGGCTGGACTTCGGCGATGCCGCCGGCCACGGTGAAGATCTCCTCGGTGCCTTTTTGACGGATTTTGATCACGCCGAATTTGATCGTGGTGAGCAGAGGGGCGTGGCGCGGAAGGATTCCCATCTCGCCCGCCGCGCCGGGCAGGACGACGATGTCCACGTCGCCTTCAAACACCATGCGATCTTGCGAAACGATTTCACAACGGATAGTCATATCAGTTCTCCCGTGTCATGTGATTCGGCGTCACGGGCTGACGCGCGCGACGCTTGACACTGGGACACTTATGCGCCTTTAGCCAGTTTCTCAGCCTTTTCGCGCACGTCTTCGATGGTGCCGGCCATCATAAAGGCCTGCTCGATCAGGTCGTCGCATTTGCCGTCGAGGATTTCGCGGAAGCCGCGCACGGTTTCCTTGAGCGGGACGTAGCGGCCGGGGATGCCGGTGAAGCGTTCGGCCACAAAGAACGGCTGGGAGAAGAAGCGCTCGATCTTGCGGGCGCGCGAGACGATGAGTTTGTCGTCCTCGGAGAGTTCGTCCATGCCGAGGATGGCGATGATGTCCTGCAGATCTTTGTAGCGCTGCAAAACGCGCTGCACTTCGCGCGCCGTCCGGTAGTGATCTTCGCCCACAATGTTCGGGTCCAGGATGCGGGAGGTGGAAGCGAGCGGGTCCACGGCGGGGTAGATGCCCTTTTCCACGATGGAGCGCTCGAGGGCGATGGTCGCGTCGAGGTGGGTGAAGGTTGCCACCGGGGCCGGGTCGGAGTAGTCGTCGGCGGGGACGTACACGGCCTGCATCGAGGTGATGGAACCGCTGCGGGTCGAGGTGATGCGTTCCTGAAGTTCGCCCATTTCGGTGGCGAGGGTCGGCTGGTAGCCCACGGCGGAGGGCATGCGTCCGAGCAACGCGGAAACCTCCGAACCCGACATGGAGAAGCGGAAGATGTTGTCCACGAAGAGCAGCACGTCGCGGCCCTGGTCGCGGAAGTATTCGGCCATCGAGAGCGCGGAGAGAGCCACGCGCAGGCGCACGCCCGAAGGCTCGTTCATCTGGCCGTAGACCATGACCGTGTCTTTCATAACGCCGGACTCGATCATTTCGCGGTAGAGCTGCGTCCCTTCGCGAGTGCGTTCGCCCACGCCGGCGAACACGGAGTTGCCTTCGTGTTCGGTCGCGACGGAGCGGATGAGTTCCATGATGATGACGGTTTTGCCGGTGCCGGCGCCGCCGAAGATGCCGGTCTTGCCGCCTTTGGTGAAGGGCGCGATCAGGTCGATCACTTTGACACCGGTCTCGAACACTTCCACGCGGGTGGATTGTTCGGCGAAGGCCGGAGCGGAACGGTGGATGGGGTAATGCGCCGCCGCGGTTACGTCGCCTTTCTCGTCCACGGGGCGGCCAAGGACGTTGAAGATGCGTCCGAGTGTGCCAGGCCCAACCGGAACGAGGATGGGCGCGCCGGTCGCCACTGCGGGGACGCCGCGCTGGAGGCCGTCGGTGCTGTCCATCGAAACCGTCCGCACCCAGTTGTCGCCGAGGTTTTTCTGCACTTCCAACACAAGCGGTTCCATGCCCTCGCGTTCGACCGTGATCGCTTCATAGAGTTCGGGGGTCTGGCCTTCGGGGAATTCCACGTCCACCACACCGCCGAGAATTTGCGCTACGCGTCCGATTGTTTTTGCCATTGGTCAGCCTCCGAGTTATTGGGTCAGCGCGTTCGCGCCGCCCACAATGTCCAAAATGTCGTTGGTGATCGTCTGTTGACGCACCTTGTTATAAGCCAGTTTAAGTTGCTCTGCCAGGTCGAGCGCGGAGTCGGTCGCGTTGCGCATGGCGACCATGCGCGCGGCATGTTCGCTGGCCTGCGACTCCAGCACGGCCTGGTACACCTGCAGGGCAGTGAAGCGCGGGATGATTTCGTCAAGGATCTCGGTCTCGCCCGGTTCGTAGACGTACGCGGCCGGGACCCCGTTGTGATGCTCGAACGTTTCCACGCGTTCGCCGCCGTCCACTTCCAGCGGAAGCAGGCGTTTCGCCACCGTCTCCTGCCGAACCATGGAGACGTAGTCTGTGTAGACGAGATAGACTTCATCGGCGCGGCCGCCGAGGAATTCTTCGACGACGATGCGCCCAATGGAGGAGACGTCCGCGAAGGCCGGCGCGGCGGGCAGGTTGCTGAACTCGGCCACCACGGTCTTGCCGCGGCGGAACATCAGGTCGCGGCCTTTGCGACCGACCGCCACATAATGGACGGGATGTTCATAACGGTCGAACTTGCGCGCCACATAGCGGATCACGTTTGTGTTGTACGCGCCCGCCAGCCCGCGGTCGCCGGTGATGACGACGACCAGCGTGTTCCTGATCTCCGCCCGTTTCGTCAACAGCGGGTGCAGGGAATCGCGGCCCGGCTGCCCGGCCACGTGAGTCAACACCTGCCAGGCTTTGCGGGCATAGGCGCGGGTGGCCGTCACAGCCGCGACAGCCTTGCGCACCTTGCTGGCGCTCACGGCCTCCAGGGCGCGCGTCACCTGCGAGATACTTTTTACGCTCCGAATGCGGAGCCGCATTTCCCGGGCAGACGACATGGCTTATCCTTGCCAGGAAATTTTGAACGTTTCGAGCGCCCTGGCGAGCGCGGCGCGGTTATCGTCGGTGATGCGTTTCTCGGCGTCTATGTTTCTGCCGATCTCCGGGTGCGAGGTCTCCATATAGCGCGCCAGGTCGGTTTCCCATTGGCGCATCTTTTCCACCGGGACCGCGTCGGCGTAGCCGTTGGTGCCGGCGAACAGGACGATGATCTGATTCTCCAGCGACATCGGCGCGTACTGCGGCTGCTTGAGGATCTCCTGCATGCGCTGGCCGCGTCCGAGTTGGGCTTGCGTCGCCTTGTCCAGGTCCGAACCGAATTGGGCGAAGGCCGCCAACTCGCGGAACTGCGCCATGTCGAGGCGGAGGCGGGCCGCCACCTGCTTCATGGCTTTCGTCTGGGCGTCGCCGCCCACGCGCGAGACCGAGATGCCCACGTTCACCGCGGGACGGATGCCGGCGTTGAACAGGTTGCCCTCGAGGAAGATCTGTCCGTCTGTAATTGAAATCACGTTGGTGGGGATGTATGCGGATATGTCGCCGAGCAGGGTTTCGATGATCGGGAGCGCCGTGAGCGAACCGCCCGTGCCTTTGACTTTGACGACCTTGCAGCCGTCCATCTGCTTGCAGGCTTCGTCCGCTTCATGTTTGGACAATGGGCCGGCGTACACCTTCCCGTCGACTCCGTCCTTCGGGCCGGCTTCGGCCTCCGCGAAATCCTTCCCGACGATGACGTACTGATTCGCGAGACGGGCGGCGCGTTCGAGCAGGCGGGAGTGGAGGTAGAACACGTCGCCGGGATAGGCTTCGCGTCCGGGCGGGCGGCGGAGCAGCAGGGAAACCTGTCGGTAGGCCCAGGCGTGTTTCGAGAGGTCGTCATAGATCACCAGCGCGTCGCGCCCGGTCTCCATGAATTCCTCGCCGATGGCGCAGCCCGCGTAGGGAGCAATATACTGAAGGGCGGCGGCTTCGTCCGCCGAGGCGACCACGATGATGGTGTGTTCCATCGCGCCGTGCCGTTCCAGAATACCGAGCGTGCGCGCCACCGCGGCTTTTTTCTGCCCGATGGCAACGTAAATGCAGACGAGGTCCTTGCCCTTCTGGTTGATGATGGTATCAATGGCGAGGGCGGTCTTGCCGGTCTGACGGTCGCCGATGATGAGTTCGCGCTGGCCGCGTCCGACGGGGATCATCGAGTCGATGGACTTGATGCCGGTCTGCACCGGAGTGTCCACGTCCTGGCGATAGACCACGCCCGGGGCGACGCGCTCGATGGGACGGTAGCCGCTGGTCAGAATGGGACCTCTGCCGTCAATCGGCTCGCCCAGCGCGTTGACCACGCGTCCAATCAGCCCGTCTCCCACCGGCACCGAGGCAATACGGCCGGTGGCGCGCACCTGCATACCTTCGGTCACTTCGGCATAATCGCCCATGATGATCACGCCCACGCTGTCTTTTTCCAGGTTGAACGCGATGCCGATGACGCCGTTCGCGAACTGAACCAGCTCCTGCGATCTGACCTGGGTCAGGCCGGAGACGCGCGCGATGCCGTCGCCCGCCTCCGACACCGTCCCGATGTCGGAAACGCCGATCTCTGGCTGGTACGCCTCGATCTGTTTTTGCAGGTCGCTGGTTATTTGTTTGATCAGATCCGTCATTATGCCTCCACACCGCACTGGGTTGCAGGCCTTTATCCGCCTGCCGGATTGGATTACGTACAATTGCCCGGATAGAGACTATCCGGGCGAACCAGGAACTTCCAGGAGACAAAGTCCCCGGCGATATTCTGTTGTTACAAGCCGCTTTTTTTACACAGCCCATTGGTACCAGAACGCACTAATGATAACTGAAACAGGGATGATTGTCTAGTTACAATCATCGCAAATAGCAATTCTTTATATAGAAAACGCTCTCCCCTTGAAGCCGGGAGAATATGGCAAGCGCGCACGGCGAATTGCAAAACGCGCCGGGAAATTTTAACATTGACATCCTCTCCAACCCTTGCCATATCTCCGCGATGTTTTATACTCGCTCTTATTCATTGAGGAGCAACCCATGGAGAACCCTCCCTCACGAAGGCTCAAGCGTTACTGGCGCGTGGCCGTCATCGCCAACATCAAAGACGACAACCAGCCCAAACCCGAGGGCGTCCCCGCCGACGCGTTCGCCGACTTCGACCACATCGAGACCATCCACCACATCCAGCGCGCCATCGAAAGCGACGGACACGAGACCAAATTCCTCATGGCCGACCGCAGCCTGCCGCAGACCGTCCAGGAATATAAACCCGACATCTGCCTCAACATCGCCGAGGGACTCGGCGGGGACGCGCGCGAAGCCCACGTCCCCGCCCTGCTCGAGATGCTGAACATCCCCTATACGGGATCGCGCGTCCTGACCAACGCCATCTCACTGGACAAGACCCTGACGAAGCGCATCTGGCGCGACCGACGCCTGCCCGTCGCGCCGTTCCAGGAATTTCTCACTGGCGACGAACCCCTGCGCCCCGAACTGAAGTTCCCGCTCTTCGTCAAGCCCGCCCGCGAAGGCACCGGCATGGGCGTGGACTCCAAAGCCATCGTCAAGAACGAGCACGAACTGCGCGAGCGCATCCAGTGGGTCGTCAACATGTACCAGCAACCCGCTCTCGTGGAAAATTTCCTCTCCGGGCGCGAGTTCACCGTGGGCGTGATGGGACGCGCCGACGCGAAGCTCTACTCCCGCCATCCCGAATGGTACGACGACAAGGACGGCTTCCACCGCTTCCCCATCCTGGAACTGGACGCCAGCCGCTCCGTCACGCCGCAGATCTATAGTCAGGCCGCGAAAGCCAAGGAAGTCGGCGAAAAAGGCGCGCCCGATTACATCTGTCCCGCCGTCATTGACGCCGACCTCGAAAAGAAACTCAAACACTTCGCCTACCGCGCCCACATCCTGCTCGGCGCGCTGGACGTCTCCCGCACCGACATCCGCCTCGACGACGAGGGCAATCCGCGCTTGATCGAGATCAACACCCTGCCCGGCCTCACCCCCGATTACAGCGATCTCTGCCTGCAAGCCAACGCCGAAGGGATCGCCTACAACGACCTGATCCTCGAGATCCTCTATCTCGCCGCGGGACGCTGGGGACTGCTCGAACCGCGCGAAGCGCCCCTCCGCCATCGCAAATGACCCGCCGGGATTCCAGTCACAGCCTCATGCAAAAACCGACGCCCCGAAAAGTCATCCGCTGGATCGTCCCCTTCGCCGCGCTGCTCGCCTTCGCGGCCTGGATGTCCATCGCGCCGCCCGGCCTGCTCGGCAAAGCCGACGCGGTGGGCTACGCGGTCTGTCACCGCATCGGCGAGCGCTCCTTCCACATTAGCGGCCGCCAGTTGCCTCTCTGCGTGCGCTGCTCGGGGACTTTCTCCGCCGCGGCCATTTCGCTGGTTTACCTGGCAGTCACTGCGCGCCGTCAAAGCGGGATGCCAGGCAAAAAATTCGCCCCGTTCTTCGCGCTCTTCTTCCTCGCCTTCGCCGTGGACGGAAGCAACTCCTACCTCTACCTCGTCAAAGAGACGACCGGCGCGTTCCGGCAAATTCCCAATCTCTACGTCCCCAACAGCGTCATGCGACTGTTCACCGGCTCCGGCATGGGGATGACGATGGCCGCCTTCCTCTTCCCGTCCTTCAACCAATCGGTCTGGCGGGACCTCGATCCGGCTCCGGTTTTCGAAAAGTGGTCCCGCTTCTTCGCGCTGATCGGGATCCTCGTCGTCGTTGACCTGCTCGTCCTGACGGAATCCCCCCTCGCGCTGTACCCCATCGCCCTCATCGGCCCGCTCGGCGCCCTCTCGCTGTTGACGATCATCTTCGCCATCGTCTGGCTGATGATCATGAAACAGGACAACACCTTCACGCGCTTTCGCGACCTGTGGCTCACCCTGCTGGCGGGCTTTACCCTCGCCATGCTCATGATCCTCACGATTGACCTGTTTCGATTACAATTGACTGGCACGTGGGGAGGCTTTCCCCTCGGGTAGAGCAAATTTTATTTTGCGGCACAAGGAAAACAAATGGACCTGCTCACCGGTATCTTTTCCGCCTTCGGACTCTCCGCCAGCGCGGGGCTGAACGCCTACATCCCCCTGCTGGTCATCGGCGTCATAGACCATTACACCGACCTGCTCACCCTCCAAAAGCCCTGGGACACGCTCTCCAATCCGTGGATCCTGATCCTGCTCGGCATCCTGCTCATCATCGAAATGCTTGCCGATAAAGTCCCCGCCGTCAACCACATCAACGACGTCATCCAGACCGTCGTCCGGCCGGCGGCGGGCGCGGTGGCGTTCGCGGCCAGCGCCAACGTCATCACGAACGTCCATCCCGTCCTGGCCCTGGGACTGGGGCTATTCGTCTCCGGGACGGTCCACGCGGCCAAATCGGGCGTGGTGCGTCCCGCCGTCACCGCCGCGACGGGCGGCGTAGCCAACGCCCCCGTCAGCATGGCCGAAGACGTGACCGCGACCGGCGTCTCCATCCTCGCCATCTTCGTCCCGATGCTGGTCGGCGCTTTGCTCATCGTCGCCGCGGCTTTCCTCGCCTGGTGGCTGTGGCGCAGGGCCACGCGCGAACCGTCCAACTCATAGCGCGCGCGGATACGCTTCCGCAATTTTGCAATTCATCTATCACAAAGGAGAAAAGATCATGAACGAACCCGTTGGAACCCCCGCCGAATACCCGTCGCTCGAAACCCCAAAGAAGAAAAGCAACGTTTGGGTCATCGTCGCCGTCGTCCTTGTGCTGTTGTGCTGCTGCTGCGCAATTACGGGATTCTTCGGTTGGCAATACGGCGACCAGATCCTGCAACAACTTAGCTACTAACCCAGACAAACAACCTTCGTCAAACCGAAGGTTGTTTTGATTTAAACATCCCCTGCAATTCTGTCAACGCGGCGCGCGCCGCGCGGCGCGTCGCCTCGTCCAACCCCGCGGCGAGGAACTCGTCCTCGTCCAGCACGGTCTGCCTGCCGTCTGCGCCGACCCACAGGTCGAGAAATAGATCCACGTATTCCACGCGTCCGTCCGTAAATTTGGACGGGCGCGTGATGTTGCAGTACCAGCCTTTCAACGCGCCGCTGTCGCGGTCGTAAATTTCAAAGATGTTGTACCAGCGGTCGGCATAATAGGTCTCCACAAAACGGTCGCCGCGTTTGAGAACCGCGCCCGCGAGGGGCGTATCGTCGCGGTCGAAGAACGCCTCCAGCGTCAGCCGGTCGGCGCGGCGCTCGAGCGTCTCGCCTTCGTAGCGCCATTTCAACTCGCCCTGCGGACTCAACTTATCCACGATAATTTTTTCACGCATGACCCAGACACTCCGCGCGGAACGCGACCTCGATCTCCTCCCCGACTTTGGGCGCGCTCGCCAACTGGACGACCAACCCGCCTCGCAACGTGACCTTGAACCGCTCGCGGCTAAAGACGACATCCTCCACCCGCGCGCGGACTCGCGTCCCGCCCGCGTCCGCCTGTCTCAACAACAGAGCGACGGTTTCTCCATTTTCATGCTCATGCGGACAACGCGTCTTAAACACGCCAAACGCGGTTTCAATTCTGAATTCAGAATTCTGAATTTTGAATTTCCCCTCCACCACATTCCCGACTCCCAAAAACCGCGCCGCCCACGCCGACTGCGGATCATTCCAGACTTCGGCGGGAGTCCCGTCGCGCAGGATCTTTCCCTCGTGGAGCAGCAGGATCCGGTCCGCGATGGCGAAGGCTTCCTCCTGGTCGTGCGTGACGTAAATGGCGGGGATTTTCGTCCGATGCAGAATGGCGCGCAGTTCGTGGAGCAGGTCTTCTTTCAGGGACCTGTCCAATGCGCCGAGAGGCTCGTCGAACATCAGCAAGCGCGGACGCGGCGCGAGGGCGCGCGCCAACGCCACGCGCTGTTGTTCTCCGCCGGAGAGGTCGGTGACGCGGCGGGAGGCGAAGTCCGTCAGGTTGACGATCTCCAAAACTTCGGTCACGCGGGAGGCGATGGCGTCCTTTGGCTGGTTCCTCATCCGCAGGCCGAAGGCGACGTTCTCGAAAACCGTCAGATGCGGAAAAAGCGCGTAGTCCTGGAAGACCAGCCCGAAGTCACGCGCGTGAGGCGGGGTCGAGGCGAGGTCCGCGCCGTCCCAGAGGACGCGTCCAGATTCGGGAAGTTCGAGGCCCGCGACGATCCGCAGCAGGGTGGACTTCCCGCTCCCCGACGCGCCCAGCAGGCAGGCCGTCTCGCCCGATCCAATGGAGAAGGAAACGCCGTCGAGGAGGGGCTGGCCTTCGTAGTGTTTGGAGATGGATTCCAGCGTGAGCATCAAAATTCTCCTGCGCCGGGCAGGCGCGCTTTTTCGATCAGCAGGATGCCCAGCAGCGTGACGGACATCAACAGCGTGGACATCGCCATGGCTTGTCCGTAGTTGAGGCCGCCGGGCTGGGAGAGGAAACGGGCAATGGCGACGGGCAGGGTTGGGAAGTCGGGACGGGCGAGCAAGGAGGCCGCGCCGAATTCGCCGAGCGAGACGGTGAACGCGAACGTCGCGGCGGCGAGGACGGCGCGCGAGAGGATGGGCCAATCCACGGCCTGCCAGACGCGGAGGGGAGAAGCGCCGAGAGTCGCGGCCGCCTGGCGGAGTCGTTCGGGGACGGAGGCGAGGGCGGGTTGGAGAGTCCGAATCACGAAGGGCAGGGCAATGACGGTGTGGGCGAGGGGGATGATGAGGGGGGAGGCAATCAGTGATTGGTAATTGGTAATTGGCAATTGTTTATTGAAAGTGATGATATAGCCGAGGCCGAGGGTGACGGCAGACGCGCCGAGAGGCAGGAGCAGGAAAGAGTCGAGCAGTTTCGCGGCGCGGTTTGGGCGGACGAGCGCGGAGGCGGCGGGGAGTCCCAGCGCGAGGGAGAGAGCCACGGTGGCGGCCGCGTAGCCGAGCGAGTTGCGCGCCGCTTCGATGGGCGGGATGTAGAAAACAGAGCCGCTTCGGTTGACGAAAAGTTCGCGGTAATAATCGCCGGTGAAGCCGTATCGGACCTCGCCGCGCTGACCGAGGTCGGCTTCGAGGCGGGTGAGGGAACGGAGAGGGAGGGAGAGGATGGGAAAAATGAAGAAGGCAGAAAGAAGAAGGCAGAAAGCGGAGACAAAGATTTTTTCGCGCAAAGTTTTGGGGCGGCGCGCGACAGAGGGCCGGGGCGCGGTGGGGACGATGGAACGCGTCACGATGCGGGTGTAGAGGATAGAGAACGCCAGCGTGCAGAGCAGTTGGATGATGGAAAGCAGGGCAGCCATCGGCAGGTTGAGAAACTGCATGGACTGGATGTAGATCTCCACTTCGAGGGTGGAGAACTGCGGCCCGCCGAGCAGGAGGACGACTCCGAAACTGGAGAAATCAAAGAGGAAGACGAGCAGTCCCGCGGCCAGCAGGGGGACGCGCAACACCGGCAGCAGGACGCGCGTCCAGACGCGGAGGCCGTCCGCGCCGAGAGTCCGCGCGGCCTGCTCGAGGCGCGGGTCGAGATTCGTCAACGCGTTGCCGAAGATGCGGATGACGATGGTGGTGTTGTAGAAGACATGGGCGACGAGAATGGCGGTGAGGGTTCCAGAAAATTGGAAAGATGGAGGGGGAAAGAGGAAAGATGAAAGATGAAAGATGAAGGGAAAGAGGCCGCGCGGACCGAGCAGGGCGTTGAATCCTGCCGCGACGACGACGGTGGGAAGCATGAACGGAATCGCCGTCAACGCGCGCAGGAGGGGTTTGCCGCGGAAGTCGAAGCGGGCGAAGAGGACGGCGGACGGGAGTCCGAGGAGGAAAGTCAGAAGCGTGGAGAGAGTCGCCTGGTAAAAGGTGAAACGCAAAACGGAAAACGCGCGCTGAAAATTGGCGGTGGTCAGGGCGGAGGCGTCGAGGCTGAAAGCGAGGATGCGCGTCAGCGGGAGCAGAAAGAAGACGGCGAGGAAGAGAACGGCGGGGAGGAGAAGGAAAGCGGAAGGCAGGAGGCGGGAGGCGGAAGTCCGAGAGCGCTGGCGCTTAAGCAAAGAGAAGCCGCCCCCTTCGGCTTTTTGGTTGACGTCCTTTGTGTCGGCAAGGCGTGACATGACGTGACTGAACGGTTTACTTTGCAGCCTGGAATCCGAAAGTAGAACTTTCGGATTCCAAGACGCCGCCTGAACTTTAACGCAAGACCGCGTCGGTCCATTCCTGGATCCAGCGTTCGCGGTTGGCGGCGATGACGTCGGGCGCGAGCGTGGCGGGCTGGTCGGGATACTCGTTGAACTGGTGGAACGAATCGGGCAGGATCGCCATCGGGTCCACGGGCAGGACGAACATTTGCAGCGGCAGGTCTTCCTGGAATTGCAGGCTGAGCATGAAGTCCACGAAGCGCTCGGCGGCCGCGCGCTGACGCGTCCCGGCCAGGATGCCGACAAACTCGATCTGGCGGAAGCAGGTATCGGGTCCGACGATGGAGGCGGTGGGCGATTGCTCCAGCGCCGCGTCCGAATAGATCACCTCCGCGGCGGGGCTGGTCGCGTAGGAGACGACCATCGGCTGAGGGCCGCGTCCGCTCGAGGCGCTGAAGTTGGTGTAGTAGGCGGCGTTCCAATCGTTGACGACGACGAGTCCGTTGGCGCGCAGGGAACGCCAGAAATCGAGGTAGCCCGGCTCGCCGAAGTGCGCGATGGTGGCGAGCAGGAAGGCGAGTCCCGGCGAGGAGGTGGCGGGATTCTCCACCACCAACATGCCGTTGTATTCGGGGCGGATCAAGTCGTCGAGGGTTTGCGGGACGGCGAGTTCGTTCTTGGCGAAGAAGGCGCGGTCGTAGTTGATGCACACGTCGCCGTAATCAACGGGCGTGGCGCGGTTTTCGGGATCGAGGCGGAACTCGGCCGGCGCGTTGACCAGCGCGGGCGACTCGTACGGCTCGAAGATCCCCGCGTCGAGGGCGCGCGCCAGGAAGGCGTTGTCCACGCCGTACAACACGTCGGCGAGCGGCGCGTCTTTGGAGAGGATCGCCTTGTTGAGGGTCGAACCGGCGTCGCCGCTTTTGACGAAGGTCACTTTGACGTTGTTGGCCTGCTCGAACGCGGCCAGCGCCGCTTCGCTGATGGAAAACGAATCGTGCGTCATCACGGTCAACGGGACCGGCTCGCCCGAAGCCAGCGGCGCGGACGGCGTCGGCGCTTCGGTGACGATGCTCGCTTCCACGGCGGACGGCTGGGATGGCGCGGCTTGCGGCGCGCAGGCGGCGAGCAGAATGCAGAAGGCGGCAAGCGGGAGAAAGAGTTTGTGTTTCATGGGAACTCCATAATTTGAAAAGGATTCCGAAAGTTCTACTTTCGGATGTCATCCTGAAGTAGAACTTCAGGATTCCAAATTCCTTCTTCGATGGACGACGAGCAGCAGGCCGGATTCGACCTCGACGCGCGCGGCCGCGCCGGTCATCTCGTTGCTGACGCCGCGCGTCTCGTGCGGGAGCAACGTCTCGTTGGACAGCGGCCAGCGCAGCCCTTCGGTGCGGACGCCGCGGACCTCCCCGCCCCAGGGGATCAACGAGACGAGGTCGCCGCTTCGCCCCTCGACCTGGACCGCGTCGCGGCAAAACCGGGCGGATTCCACCCCGTCGTCAATTCGGGTGACGAGCGACGGGCAGCGCGCGGCGGAGACGAGGGCGAGGTTGGCGAGGGTCTGGTCGAGGCGTCCGCCCAGCGCGGCGACGATGACGATCTCGTCGAAGCCGCGTTCGATGGCGTAGTTTAGCGCGAGTTCGAGGTCGGTCTCGTCCTTGTCGCGCGGGAATTGCATCAACTGGACTCCGTCAAGTCGGCTTCTTTCTTCCTCGGAGATCGAATCGAGGTCGCCGATGACGATGGACGGGACCAGCCCCAGGT
The DNA here is from genome assembly GCA_017312345.1 of Candidatus Denitrolinea symbiosum. Lineage (NCBI taxonomy): Bacteria > Bacillati > Chloroflexota > Anaerolineae > Anaerolineales > Anaerolineaceae > Candidatus Denitrolinea > Candidatus Denitrolinea symbiosum. The sequence goes on from BLAA01000003.1 coordinate 74,379, forward strand.
CGAGGGCGTGACGCGTCCCGCCGTCGGCGCAGAGGATGAAGTCGTCGGGGCGGAGAATCCGACGGGCCGCGTCGAGGCTGGGAAGAATCCCGTTGGCGAAGATGAGACAGCGAGACATCAAAAAAACCATCCCCAGCGGGGGATGGTTGACGAGACGAGGTTCCCTCCGCTGGCATTAACCAGATCAGGTGCTGCGGGTCGAGCGATACGCTCCTCTCAGCCTGTGAGACAGGCTCCCCGTTCGGTTGTGAGGCGAGTATATGTCCTGCGGAAGGGACTGTCAAGTCAAAAAATAAAAAACCCGTTTCCTGGACGAAAACGGGTCTAGCGCACGCGTCGCTTCCATTCTTCTTTGAGCTGCAACTCCTGCGGACTGACGCCCGAATCGAGGGCCAGGAAGTCCACCAGCAGGCGGTGGAATTTTTGGGCTTCGTCCATCATGGGGAAGTGGCCCGAGACGTCAAAGGTGACGTTGTGCATCATGTGCGAGAGGGCAGAGAGTTTTTCGGCGGACGGAGGCGGGACGACCGGGTCATTCTGTCCGTAGACGAAGAGACAGGGCAGGTTGGTCTGGCGCGCCGCGCCGAAGAGGTTGTTGGATTGCAAATCCGCCATGGACGCGGCGATGGCTTTGGGGTCGGTCCTGGCGAAGTCGGACAGGGCGGCCGCCGACTCGGGCGAACGGTTGGAAAGCCAGTCGGTCAGTTCGGCGGGCGAGGCGCTCCACAGCCGGGGCTGGACCGCGTCAAATTCCATCGGGCAGGCGACGGTCATCATGCGGTCCACGCTTTGGGACCAGCGGCGCGCGAAGTGGAAGGCCACCAGCGCCCCCAGTCCATGCCCGACGACGGCGATCTTGCCGATGCCCATTTTGTCCATGAAGGCGCGGAGCATCTCCGCCTGCTGATCGAGGCTGTAGGCCTGGTCGTTGTGAGCGGTTTCGCCGAAACCCCACAGGTCGAGCGCGTAGGCGCGGTAGGAGGTGGAAGTCACCTGCATGGAGGGAATCCAGTACTTCCACGAGCCCACCCAGCCGTGCAGGAAGAAGACGGGACGTCCCTTGCCCAGGGCTTCATAGTGGACGATGGCGTTATCGAGGAATACGACGCTCATTCGAGGTTAGATGACTTTCTGGTTTACAAATCTCGTTCGTATTGCGTAGTGCGTGTTACGTAATACACAATACGTAATAGTCATTTTCCAAATTTCGCCAGGATCGCCTTGACGCGGTCGGTGAGTTGGTCGGGGGCGAAGGGTTTGAGGAGATACTCCTCCGCGCCCACATCCAGCCCGGTCTGGATTTCGCTCTCCTGCCCTTTGGCGGAGAGGAAGACGACGGGAGTGTCCTTCAGTTTTGAATCCTGCTTGATGAGGCGGCAGGCGTCATAACCGGTCATGCGCGGCATCCGCACGTCCATGAGGATGAGGTCGGGGTTTTCGCGCGAGGCCATCTGCACCGCCTCCTCCCCATTGGAGGCCGCGCTCACCTCGTACCCGGCAAAGCGCAGGGTGAAAGCCACCAGTTCACGGATATCCGGTTCGTCTTCAGCGATCAAAATTTTAGCCATTCTTGCCTCGTCCAACGGATTTTTGATGTCTGGGAATCGTGAAGGAGAAGGTGCTTCCTTCGCCGGGAATCCCCTTGCTGGTCATCCAGATGCGCCCGCGGTGCATCTCGACCAGTTGTTTGACGATCGGCAGGCCGAGGCCTGTGCCGGGGGTCGCCAGCACGAGCGGATGCTCGCCGCGATAGAAGCGCTCGAAGACGCGTTCCTGGTCTTCGGGCGCGATGCCCACGCCGGTATCGCTCACGTCCACCTGCACCTCCTCCCCGGAGTTGGCGTGGATGCGCACCTGGATCTGTCCATCCACCGGGGTGTAGTGGTAGGCGTTGTCCACCAGGTTGTCGAGGATCTGGCGGACGCGCTCCGAATCGCCGTGGACGCGCGGCAGTTCGCGCGGGGCTTCGAGCGAGATCGCCAGGGGTTTGTTCTCTTCCTGCGAGCGGCGCAGCACGTCGGCCAGCACGTCTTCGGCCACTTCGCGCAGGTCGAGGGCCTGGGGCGCAAGCGTCACGCGCCCGGCTTCGATGCGCGAGATGTCGAGCAGGTCGTTGACCAGGATGTTGAGGCGCTCGGTGTTGTTCTTGATGATCGAGAGGAAGTGCGACTGGTTCTCGTTCAACGCGCCGGCCGCGCCCATGAGCAGGATGTCGGCGTAGCCGCGGATGGAGGTCATCGGGGTGCGGAGTTCGTGGCTGACGGTGGCGACAAACTCGGACTTCAAGCGGTCCACTTCGACTTCGTGGGTGACGTCTCGGAAGATGGACACTGTGCCGAGGAAATCGTTTTGCAGCATGACGGGCGCAAGATGCACCAGCACGATGCGGTTATCTTCCAGTTCGATCTGTTCGGCGTAGGTATCGCCCGGCTGGTAAGAGGCCGGGTCTTCGGACCAGCCCTGGATGGTCTGCATCCACGCGCCGGCCGCCTTGCCGAACAATCCGCCGAAGGTGTCCAGCGACTGTCCGAGAATCCGATCGGAGAACAGGTTGAGGATGCGTTCCAAAGACGGATTGACGAACGTGACTTTGTTGTTCGCGCCGGTGACCAGGACGCCGTCGGCCACGGCTTCGAGGATGGCTTGCGAGCGGCTGGCCTCCTCCTGTTGTTTGCGGAGCATCGAGCCGAGACGTTCCGCCTGGTCGCGGATGAGTTCGTAGAGATGGGCGTTGTTGATGGAGACGGCCACCTGTCCGCCGATGGCCTGCACCAGGTTCAGCAATTCGGGGTTGAAGTGCGCCACCTTGCGGTGGAAGACCAGCAGCACGCCGATCATGTCTTCGCCAACCATCATGGGCGCCACGATGCAGGAACGGTGTTCGCGCGAGCCGGTGGCCGAGCGCACCCAGCGCGGGTCCTGGTGCAGGTCTTCGATGAGGATGGCCTGGCGGTTTTCCGCCACCCAGCCCGCCAGTCCCTCGCCGACGCGCAGGGTGACGGCGCGGCTCTCGTCCACCGCCTGGCGGGACAGGTACCCGTAGCCGGCGCGGTAGTGGAGCATGTTGTCGTCGGATTGCAGGAGCATGATGGTGCCTTGCTCCGCGCCGATGGCGTCGTTGAGCAGCGCCAGTGTGCGGTTGAGGGCGCGGTCCAAATCGAGGCTGGAGGAGACTTCGGTGAGGATGCGCAGAAGCGTTTCGGTGTTCTGCTGCTCGTGTTGTAGTTGAGCGGTGCGTTCCACCACGCGCTGTTCGAGTTCCTCGGCGAGGCGCTGGGTCTCGGCAAAAAGCCGTCCGTTCTGGATGGCGACGATGGCCTGGTTCGCCAGCGTGCTGAGCAGCTGCACGTCCTCCTGGGTATAGATGTTCGGCTGGTAACTCTGCGTGGAAAGCATGCCGATCGTTTCGCCGCCGATCTTCATCGGGACGGCGATGATGGATTGGGGCGAGGCTGTTTTGCTGATGGTAATGCCGCCCATTTCGTTCATCTGTTGGGTGGTGTGGATGAGCAGCGGCTCGCCGCTTTCGATCACGCGGCCGCTCAATCCCTGCCCCAGCGACAGGCGCATGTTGGGCGAACGCTGGTCGCCGTCCATCAGGTAGACGCCTTCAATGTCCTGCGCTTCCTTATCCAAAAGCGCGATGACGAACGCCTCCGTCGGCATCAGCCGCTGGACGGCTTTATGGATGAAGAGATAGATCTCCTCCGGGTCGAGGCTGGAGTTGATCTCGCTGCTGGCCTGGTTGAGGACGACAAAACGCTCGGCGGTCTGCACTGTGGACTGGTAGAGGCGGGCGTTCTCAAGGGCGATGGAGGCCTGGTTGCCGATGGTGCGCGCCAGTTCGATCTCGGTCAGGCCGAAGCGGGCGGCTTCGCCTCCGTGGAGGACGATCAGGGCCCGCACTTCCGCCGCGCCCAGCGGCAAGATCATCAGGCTGCGCGTGTCGGGGCCGAGGAATTCGAGGAGGGGTTGGGTATCCTGCTCGGAAGACACGTTTTCGGTGAGGTAGACGCCGCGCGACTCGCGCAGGCGCTGAAAGAGCGGCGCGTCGGGCAGCGGCCTGGACAAGGCGCGGCGCGCCCGCGGCAGGACGCTTTTCAGCGTCGCCTTGTCTCGCTCGAAGCCCACCACCGAAACGCGCAAAGCGCCAAAGGCGTTCAACAGTTCCTGCGCGGAGAGTTCGAGGATCTGGTCGGCGTCGAGCAGGCCGCTCAGCCCGGAGGAGAAGCGGTTGAGGGCGGCGAGACGCTGGGAGCGTTCGTCCAGTTCCACAGCGCGGTTCAGGCTGTCTTCGAACAGGCGGGCGTTTTCCAGCGCCACCGCCGCCTGGCCCGCGAATGTGGTGACGATCTGGATGTGTTCGCTGGAATAGAAATTGGCCTGCGTTTTTTCGAGGGCGATCAGGCCGATCACCTGTCCCTTGGCGATGAGCGGGACGCCCATCCACGAGAGACGCGGCGCTTCAACGGCCGGGAAGCGCGGGTCTTCGCGGGAATCGCCCACGGCGATCGGGCGGCCGGCGCGGATCATGTCTTTGAAGAGGGCGCTGTCGGCCACTCGGACGTTCAGCCCGAGCAGCTCGCCCGAATTGGGAAAACCGCGCGCCGCGTTGACGGTCAACTGGTCTTTTTCCCGCATCCAGAGCGTGGCGGTGTCGTACGGCAGGACCGCGGCCAGCTGGTCGAGCAGGGACGCGATCAGTTCGCGGCTTTGCAGGCTGGAGGTGATCGTCGCGGCCACGTTGGTGAGCGCCTGCAATTGGCCGGCGCGCTCCTGCATGGCTTGCATCAGGCGGACGTTCTCAAGCGAAAGGGCCACCTGCTGGGCCAGCGAGCCGAGCAGGACTTCGTCGTCTTCTTTGAACGCCGCGACGGTATTGAAATTGTCCAGCGCAAGCGTTCCGAGTACCTGTCCGCCGGCCATGATGGGGATGACCAGGCTGGAGACGGGCAGGCGTCCGCCGGTCGCCTGGCGGTAACGCAGGAGGTTTTCGGGATTCAAGGGGTAATCGCGCGACAGGTTCAGTTCGTCCACGCGGAGGGGCCTCCCGCTGGCAAAACTGACGCCCGGCAGGGCCTCGCCGGCCGCGAAGGAGATCTGCGCCATGACGTCGTTGTCGGCGTAGCCCATGACGACGCGCGGCGTCAGGCGGAGCGTCTGCGGGTCCCATAGCAGGACCGAGCCGGCGTGCGCGGTCGAAAGGACGCGCCCGGCGCTTTCGAGCAGGGCGCGCACGATGTTGTGCGGGTCCATGCCGCTTAACTGGCGGCTGAAGTCGAGCAGCAGGTTCACTTCCTGCAGGCGGCGGCGCGTCTCGCCCAACAAGGAGATGTTTTGCAAAACCACGCCGGTCTGGCGGGCGATCTGGTCGTAGACCTGGCGGTCTTCGTCGGTGAGGCCCGCCAGCGGTTCAGGCGAGACGGCCAGCACGCCCGCTACCACGCGCTGTCCGATCCGCACCGGCAGGCAGACTACGCTGCGGGCGCGCAATCCCGAAAGGAGGGCGGCGTCGCGCCACTCCTCGTTTTCGTCCAGGTTGGGAATGACGATGGGTTCGCCCGTCTGCATGACGACGCGCAGCGGGTTGCGCTGACCGAAGAGCGCTTCGGGGTTGGCGGACTTCGGCGCGCTGCCCAGCGTCTGCGTGAGACGCGGCCCCTCGGAAGACTCCTCGGCGATCAGCGCCACCGACATGCCCAGCCGCGTGATCAGTTCGCGTCCCAGCGCCAGCAGGACCGAGGCCGCGTCGAATTGACCGCTGACCGATTCGGTGATGGCCAGTCCCGCGCGGATGCGCTGGACGCGGCGGTCGAGGTCGTGGATGGAAACGGTTTGGTCGAGGTCCTTGCGGAGCAGAATGGGCAGGTCGTTTTGGGTAACCGTCAGGAGACGCTGCTGTCGCTGCAGGCCGGCCGTCAACGACTCGATGCGGCTTTTCATCTCTTGTATTCGGAGGTGATTGAAGATGAAAAGTTCGGCCTGCGCCGCGAAAATCTCCAGCGCGTCCAACGTAGCCCGGTCGGGACGGAGGTTGTCGCGCGGCGCGTCGAGGCTTAAAAGTCCGAGCGGCGCGCCCTGCGGGTCTTCCAACAGGAAGAGGAGCAGGTCTTCCGGGTCCCAGGCGTCGGGGACTTGGGGACGCTGGGCGGAATGGAGCGAGACGACGATGTGCACATCCGCGGGGATGATGGGGGTGTGTTCGACGGGAATGAAATAGGCGCGGCCGATCTTGAACTCGGGGCGGAGCAGGCGCCGGAGGCCTGGCAGAGGTTGTTTGTGCGCGAACAATTCCTCCAGCGTGCTGGCGGGCATGCCCACGCCGGCCATGCGCTGGAACGATTCGCTCTCCGGCTCGTAGACGCTGAGCAGGGCGATCTGGAAGGGGGTGGCCTGCTGGATGCTGACCGCGATCGCCCGCAACGATTCTTCGAGCGGACGCTCGTAATGCGCCACCGAGGAGAATTCGGAGAGATGGATGAGAGCGTCGGCGCGGCTTTTCATTTTTTCCACGACCGAGGTCTGCTCCTGGAAGCGGCGGGCGTTTCCAAGCGCGGTAGCGGCTTGCAACGCCAGGATCTGGAGCAGGTCGAGGGCGGCGGCGTCGAAGAAATTCGGCTGGTGGGCGTGCAGGTTGACGACGCCCAGCGTCTGTCCCTGATGGACGATGGGCGCGGCCAGCCCGGAGCGGATGTCGGTATGCGGGGGCGCGAACAGTTCGGCCTCGAAATCGGAGACGAAGAGCGCTTCGCCCGAGGCGAGCGCCTGCTGCGTCAGCGAGGTGAGCGGCTCCTCCACGTCGCAGCCCAGCCGGAAGGTCACGCGCGGGTCGGAGGTGGAGGCGGTTTCGGGGTCGAACAGCAGGATGGTGCCGCAGTCGGCGCCGGTGGTGCGCAGGCTTTGCTCGTGGATTGTTTCCAACAGGCGAGAGATGTCCATCGATGAATTGAGTTCGCGGGCCACATGGGTGATGGAGGTCAATTGATCCACGCGGCGGCGGAGGCTCTCGTCCGTCTGATTGAGGAGGGCCGCGCCTTCCACAGCCGCGGCCAGCAGTCCCGCCGCGGAGACGAGCGTCTGGAGATCGTCGGCGTGAAAGAAATCGGCGACGCGGCTCCCAAACTGAAGTTCGCCCAGTCCCTTATCGCGCGCCAGAAGCGGGACGACGATCACCGATTCGACGCGCAGCGCTTCGATGATGACGCGGTATACCGACTTGACGCGCTCGTCCAGGCTCACCCGCCCAGACAGGAAGGGACGGAGCGTGCCTGAAACGACGTTGGTCCGCAGGGATTGTTCGTCCAGTTCGATACGCGCCAGCGCGCGGGCCACATTTTCCGATACGCCCCAGGCCGAGGGGAGATGGGCGCGCAGGTGATGGGTCTGTTCGTCCAGCAGATAGATGGCGGCCGAGTCGGCGCGCAACAGCTGCGCCAGTTCCTGCACGGAGAAGCGCAGGATCTCGTCCAGCGAGGCGGAGGAGGCCGCCAGGCTGGCGATTCGACGGAGCGCCTCGGAGCGCTGACCGTGCTGGCGCGCCTCCTGGACGAGCAGGATATTGTCAATGATGCCGGCCGCCTGGTTCGCCACCGTGTTCGCCAGGCGTAGTTCCTCGGCGGAAAACGCCGCCGCGCCCTTGCGGTGGTTTGCCAATTGCAGGTAGCCCACGAACCGTCCGCCGGAAATCAGCGGAAGCATGGCCGTGTCGCGCAGGCTGGCGAGACGGGCGATCTCCTGCAAGCCCAATTCCTGGAGCGCCGGGTCGTTCGACGCGTCCATGCTGAGGAGGGGCTGGGTTTGCTCCAGAATCCGAAACCCCGCGCTGTCGCGGCGGATCACCGAGCGGTAGACGGCCACCACGTTTTCGGGCAGCCCGCGAAACGGCGCCTGCGCTTCGAGCAACAGGTCGGTCTCGCGGAAGAGCAGGAAGCCCGCCACATCCACGTCGAAGAGCGAAGCGACGGTCTCCACCAGCCTGGCGAACATCTCGCCCATTTCATGGCTGGAAGCCGCCTGGGATAACCGGGCAAGGCCTCTCAGCTCCGTCATCCGTTCCTGTTCGGTCTCGAATCGGAGCGCGTTTCGGATGGCGTACGCGGCCTGCCCGCCGATCAACTGCAAAATTTCCGCGTCCTGGCGCGTCAACGCGTTGGCCGAAGTCTGGCCCGCCTCCAGGACGCCGACCAGCTCTCCCGCCGCGAGCAGCGGGACGCCGATGTAGGATTTGAAGAGCCCGGCCGATTCGCTCGCGTCAGGCGGACGGCCGTCCGGCAGGAAGACCAGCCCGCGCGAGGCGCGCGTGAATTCTGAATACGCGCCGAACTGGGGACGCATGGACTGGACGACCCGCGCGGCGCCTCCGCTTTCGTCATAGTGATACGCGGCCGGGACGGAGGCCGGCCGCTCGACGCTGATCTCGACCGCGTCCGCGGAGACCAGCCTGCGCGCGCCCTGGAAGACGGCGCGCAGGGTCGGCTCCAGAGACAGGTCCGCGGAGACAGACTGCCCGAACTCGGCAATCATCTTCAGCGCCGAGCTGGAAAAGGCGCCGCCGGCCTCCATGCCGCGGAAGGTGAGCAGCATGAAAGGCGCGAGGCCCGGCGCGCGGTAAGAGACGGCGTCCACCAGCCGCCCGTTCACCGAGAAGCGTTTCTGTCCCTCTGCGGCGCACAGTTCGAGGAATTCCTCCGCCGGGCGGACGCTGCGCGCCAGCCGCTCGAGGTCGGGGGAATCGTGTTCCTGCAAGCCGAACCATTCGCGCGCCAGGCGGCTGATATATTCCACGCGGCCGCCGGACTGGACGTAGAGAACCGCCTCGTTGGGATGGGTTTCAAAAGAGGCGGAAGAGGTCGAAGACTCTGAAATTTGCTGGGGGCGCGGCAACAGGCGCAAAAAGACCCATACCAGAATGACGATGATCAAACTGGCAAAGATCAGATTCAGCCCGAAGCCTGCCTCGCCGAACATGACGCTTGTCCCTCCCGCTTATTTGGCGGCATCCAGGCGGCGCGCTTCGGCCGCCAATTCGGTGATCTCGCGAATATCGGAGAAGGATTGCAGGACCGGCGAGACCATCCCCACCGCCAGCGTCATAAACGGCGACTGGACGGTTCCTCCCTCCGGCTTCGGCGCCTGGGTAAACCCCTGCTGGCGGTCCATGAAGTTATAGTGCGTCTGCACTTCCTCGGCAAAGCGGGCCTTCACGCGGTCGCGGATGGCCGCCGCCGATTCGTATTTCGTGATGATGATGAAGTTGTCGCCGCCCGCGTGGCCGATGAAATCGGCGGAGGAGCCAAGCTCGTCCACCACCTCGCTGAGCAGCATGGCGGTGAAACGCAGCACGTCGTCGCCCGCCACAAAACCGTACACGTCGCGGAACGGGTCGAAGTGATTGATCCGCAGGTCGAGCAGCGCCCAATTGTCCTGGCGGATGATGCGCCGCAGCTGCTCCTCGATCAGCCGTCCGGCCGGGAGTCCGGAGCGCGGGTCGGTGAGGCTCTCGCGTTCGGAGCGTCGAATGGCGCCCTGCACGCGCAGTTTCAATTCCTCGATATCGAAGGGCTTGGTGATGTAGTCGTCCGCGCCCAGTTCCAGCCCTTGCAGTTTGTCGCTGCGCTCGTCCTTCTGGGTCAGGAAGATGACCGGGATGTGGCTGGTGCGCGTGTTCGTCCGCAGCGTGCGACAGACCTCGTACCCGTCAATATCGGGCAGCATGATGTCCAGCACGATCAAATGCGGCAGGGCGGTGCGCGTCTTTTCCAGCGCCAGTCCGCCGCGCGGGGCGATATCCACCTCATAGTCCATGCCGCCGAAATAGATCTTCAGCATGTTGGCGATATCGGCGTCGTCTTCGACGACCAAGAGTCGAGGTTTTCCCATACGAGCCTCCCGGAATTAGTTGCGCCCCGCCCGTCTGGCGTTGCGGCGCACGGCTTCGATTTGTTCCAGAGTCACTTCTTTTTCAAACGAACGGAATCCGCTCAGGCGGAACCCGTGCTTTTTTGCGATGGCAGAGATCTCGTCCACGCGTTGGCGCGTGATCTGCTTGCCCAAAGTATAATCCTCGAAGCGGCCTTCCAGCGCCAGCGCCATCGTCTCGGCCATGCAGGCGTAGGCCTTGCCGGGCGGAAAACCAAAGTTAAAATGGAAATCAACGGGGCCTGGAACGTCCACCATTCCGCCGTCAATCACAAATATATCATCTCTTGCCGCCGCGACCATTGCAGAAACGTCGCGAGGGCGCGCCACGTCGCAGACCACGCTGCCGGGACGCAGATGCTCCGGCTGGATGACCGCGTGGACCGCGCTCGTCACCGTCAGGATCAAGTCGGACTCGGCCAGCGGACTCATGTCTGTGGCGACGGCGATCTCGGCTCTCCCCCCGACCTGGAGGCGGGCGCGCAGTTCTTCGAGCGCGTCCACCCTTCGGCCGATCAACGTCAGGTGAGCGGCCTGCTCCGAGAGCAGTTCCGCGCAGACCTGCCCGATGGCCCCCGTCGCGCCGACCACGGCCACGCTCGCGCCGCCGACGGAAATGCCCATCAACTCCGCGGCGCGCTGGATGGACTCGACCGCGATGGCGATGGTGTAGGAATCGCCCGTCGTCACGGGGACCGCCAGACGGTCCGCGATGGAAACGCCGGCGTCGCCCACGACGGAGGTGAAGGCGCCCAGTCCCAGAATTTGCGCGCCGAGTTTCTCGGCCATGCGTCCCGTCTGCACGATCTTGTCGTAGACGCGCGCTTCGGGTAGTTCCAGCATCTGGCGCGGCGTGAAGGGACAGGCGATGAACCAGCCTTTGACTTGCCGGCCGGTGGCAGCCGAAGCGATGCCTTCGATTTCGGAGAGGTAGACCGGGGGGAAATATTGGGAGAAAAATTCGATCTGGCGCTCGGTCAGGATGCGCCCGAGGAAGGGATACTTCCGCTGCACGTCCCGCTTGACGCTGATGGGATGGATGATGAAGGCGAAGGAGTCCATGGGCTTACCAGGATTCCACCTCCGCGTCGCGGTCTTCGTCGCCGCGCGGGTAGAGACGGCGGTGCAGGTCCGCGTTCTTCAGTTTGTGATGGTCGCTGTCTTCGTAGCGGATGTCGCGGTCAACGACGCGTCGCTCTTTGGAGGCGAACAGCACCACGTCCGATTCGATGGTGCGCGCCGGGAAGACGATCAGTCCCGAGCCGAGGCGGCAGTTGTGTCCCACGCAACCGCCCATCACCGGGCGGTTGGAGAAACTCAACTCATTGCGTCCATCGCGCGCCAGGATGGGCGCGGGGATCAGGTTGTAGTCGGTGAAGGTGCTGCCCGCGCCGATGAAGGTGTTGCGTCCCACCACGCACATTTGCAGGCAGGTATTCTGCGCGATCATGGAGTTTTCCATGACGGTCGTCATGAACAGCGAAGCCCGGAAGGGCAGGAAGGTCCCGTCGCCGACGACGGAGAGCATCAACTGAACGTCCTGCGAAACGTTGACGTTGTTGCCGATGGTGCAATTCTCGATGACGGCGCCCGCGTTGATGGTGACGTTATCGCCGATGGTGGTGGGGCCGTGGATGATGGCGTGCGGGTCGATCACGCAATTCTTTCCGACCTTGACGAGTTCCGAACACTCCAGCACCTGACGGCCTTCGTAGAGCGCCTTGCCGAGAATTTTGAGTTTGAAAGCCAGGTCGTCGTTGAGACGGTCTTCGAAGCGCAGGCCGCGCCCAAAGAGACCGAAGACGATATCGGCGATGTAGACATGCACCCAGGAGTCGATGGCGATGAGCGAGCGGCGCGGCACCTGGTAGGTGAGGTCGCCGCTCTGGTCGGCCATGTAGGTGGGGACGTGGTAATAGCCGACTTCCTTGGCGCCCAGATTAATGACGAGCGGCTCCACGTCCGCGACGGGGCCGTGCGGGTAGTACCACAGGTCGGCGAGGTAAAGTCCGCCCGCGAGGGTGTACGAAGTGGAGAGCGGCAGGGCGTGTTCGCGGAAGGCGGGATCTTCGGCGGCGAAGGCGGCGCGGCAGGCGCGTCCGCGTTTGCGGGCGGCGGCGATGAAAGCCTTGATGTACTCGTGGTCGAAGAACAGGTTGTTGCGATGGACGATCATGGGTTCGCGTGAACGCGGCAAAGGTTCGCGCGGCGCCAGCTCCATTTCCTTTGTGACGTAGGGGGCCAGCACATTCCTCTGCCACAGCCAGAGCGGCGCGTTCTGGATGCGCAGGTCGCGCGCCGGTTCGTTGAACGGCGGGATGCGTTTGAGGGCGGGGAGGATGACTTTCAACATGGCAACTTAAGCGAGCGGCGTCCGGTTGATCTCGATGATGCAGGCGGGATCGCCTTTGGCGACGCAGAGGGTTTCTTCCACGTCGAATATCTTACCACTGCTCACCCAGTAGAGCGCTTCCTGCAACAGTCCCACCGCGAGATGGCAGGCGGGCGCGCCGGTCTGACGTTCCCAGCACAAGGGGCAGCGCTCGATGATCCAGAGCAGTTTGCCGTCGCGCTCCTCGATGCGGACGCGCTGGTCGGTATCGCGGTTGAAGAGGCCGGCCAGGGCCTGTCCGCCGGAGCGGATCTTGAGGCCGAGCGGGAGGAGGCGAAAGGCGTTCTCGGTCACGCCGAGTTGGGGGCCGAATTCGCGCAGTCCGTATTTGAAGGCGGCGCGCCCGGCGCGCAGCGCCAGTCCGCGCCCGGCGCGGGGTCCGTAGGCGCTTTCGAGCTGGGACATCAATCCGCTGATGTCTCGGAAGGGGAATTCGAGTTTGGAATCGTCCGGGGGAGGCTGAGCGATCAGGTCGGCGCGCCCCGCGAGGTTAAGAATGGCGCGCAGGCCGTTCTGTCCGAGCGCTTCTTCCATTGAATCCAGGATGATCCGCCCCATGCGGTTTGGGTAGTGGAACGCGTCGGCCTGATTCATAATGTGATGTTCTCGGGGGTGAATTTTCTCAGGGGGACGGTGCGGTGTTCGTCCAGAAAGGTTTGCAGGTAGTGGACAAAATTTTGCGGCTCTTCGAGCATGGGGAAGTGTCCCGCGTTGGGAAAGCGGATGATCTGCGCCTGCGGGATGCCTTCTTTCATCGGCTGCCACTGCATAGGGTGGACGACTTTGTCCCGATCGCCATAGATGCCGAGCGCGGGGACTTTGATCTGCCCGAGCAGGGGGCGCAGGTCTGTGCGGCGGAGGGAGGCGATAGAGAGCAGGAAGGATTCGAGGGTGGTGCGCGAGAGGTCGCGGTCCATCATTGCGGGGAAGCGCGGGTCGGCGCAGATGACCCTGGAGTAGTAATATTTCATAAAGGCGCGGAACGGGCCCATCATGTGGAAGAGGAGGAAGGCGTTGAAGCGATAACCGGCCAGTTTGAGGAGGGGCGCCAGCGAGGAGCCGACGATGGGCGAGCCGACCACGATCACTTTGCTGACCCGCTCCGGATAACGGATGGCGACGGAGAGGCTCACCGTCCCGCCCATGCTGTGACCGACGAGCGGGGCGCGCGCGATGCCGAGTTGCTCCATGAACTGACCGACGAGGCCGACGAAGTCCTGCACGGCGTAGGTGTCGCGTTTTTTTCCCGATTCGCCGAAGCCCCAGAAGTCCAGCGCGTAGGTGCGATAGGATTGACCCAGGTGGGCCATGGTTTCCTGCCAAAGCCCCCAGGAGCCAAGCCAGCCGTGTAACAGGATGACAGGGCGGCCGCGTCCGTAAACTTCGTAGTGGACGATGCCTTGATCGGTGGTAATCGAGGACACGAAAAGTTTCCGTCGGCGCGAAGGTTACTCGCCAGACTCCATGTCGGCGAGAATGCTGTACAACAATGCCAGGAGGATCTCCTTGACGGATTTGCGGTCGGTGGCGGTGCAGGGCAGGAGTTTGGTTTTGGCGTCGAGGCGCAGGGCGTGACGCATGTCTTCCACCTCCCAGGCGTCTTTCTTGTCCTGTTTGTTGGCGGCCACCACATAGGGCGTGGGGGCGTAGGCGCGAAAAGTCTCGAGGATGCTGCGGGCTTCGCGGAAGGTTTCGGGGCGGGTACTGTCCACCATGACGATGAATCCGAGCATGCCTTCGGAGAGGATCTCCCACATGAAGTCGAAGCGTTTTTGTCCGGGCGTGCCGAAGAGATAGAGGACGAGGTCTTCGTCCACGGTGATACGGCCAAAGTCCATCGCGACCGTGGTGGCTTCCTTGACGGCGCGTTCTTCGCGGTTGCTGATCTTGCGTTCCGTCGAGACCACGTCGATCTCGCTGACGGATTGGATGAACTCCGTCTTACCGGCGCTAAAGGGGCCTGTCACCACCATTTTGACTGTCTGCATTTTCGAATCCTTCCGTCCTTGTTTGCGGCGGCTACAACGAACGTATGCGCCCGATGAGTTTGTTGACCAGCGATTTCTGCTCTTCGCGATTTTCGGTGGGATAGGTGCGCGCCGGCACAGGCACTTTGGCGCCCTCCGGGCGGACGATCTCCACCAACCCGGCCTGCAAAAGTCCGTAGACGATGCGGCGCACTTCCATGTCGTTCATCTTGTTCGCGGCCGCGATCTGGCGCATAGTGTTCTTGGGATTAATGTAAGAGACCACGCGCCACTCTTCCACGCTCAAATTGACGTTCTTGAGCGGGCGTTCGGTGAATTTCAACGCCATGTCGAGGCTGGGAATTTCGTCCTGTAATTGCTCCCACTCGCTCAACTGCCGCGAACCCTCGATGATGAGGTTCTCCAGGTCGAGGCGCACGTTGATGCGGTCGTCGGGGGCCAGCAGTTCAGGCTCGAAGCGGAAGAAGCCCTCCACCCACGTGAACAGGCGGCGGATGATTCCCGTGTAATGTCCCTGCAGGTTCAACAGGATCTCGTCCTGCTGGATATACCCGGCGTTGATCAACATCAGGCCGAGTTCCTTGTCGCTCACCCGGCCGGCGCGTTCGATGATGGCGCGATACTGGTTCGCCGTCAGGCGGTTGGCCTGATGCAAGACCGCGGCCAGCCGGTTATCTTCCTGTCCAATGCGGGCAAACGCGAGTTTCCCCTCGCGAAACGCCGCCTGGGCCTGCTCGTTCGGACCGTCCACGATCAACGTGCCGGTCTTTTGCGCCAGGTTGATCAAGTTGAGCAGTTGGGTGACTGTGAAATCTCTTAGGTTACCGCGTAACGCCATGAAGCCTCGAAAAAATCCCTGGAACGGGGTGTGCGAAAATTATACTTGCAAGGGAGGGACGCGTCAATTAAGCGGGCTATCACAATTGTAGACTCGTCCGCGCCCGCGGGCATGGCTTCCTGTATAATTCGTCCAATGTTTACCGCAAACCAGGAGACGATATGTCAGCGCTGAAAAAATTATTCATCCTCATCCTGCTCCTTTCCTTCGCGCCGCTGGGACAGGCTCGCGCCGCCGCCCTGCCCGCCAGCGTCAGCGAGGATAAGGCGATCCTCCAATTTCCAGACAGCGTCACGTTTCAAGCCGACATCGCCAGCAGCGCGACCGTCGCCTCGGTCACGCTCGAATACGGCGCGGACCAGTTGACCTGCGGGACCGTCGTCGCTAAAGCCTTCCCCGTCTTCCAGCCCGCGGCAAACGTCTCCGTCTCGTGGACGTGGGACATGCGCCAGTCTGGTTCCCTGCCGCCCGGCGAAACCATCTGGTGGCGCTGGCGCATCGTGGACGCCAACGGACAGGAGACCGTGACCGAGCAAAAGACCGTCGCCTGGATCGACTCCACACATCGCTGGCAGACCATCACGGAAGGCGGCCTCCGCCTGCATTGGTATTCGGGCGACCAGACCTTCGCGCAAACCCTGCTCGATTCCGCCTCGGCCGGGCTGGAGCGACTCCACAACGACGCCGGTCTCAGCCTCGACGCGCCGGTGGATTTCTACATCTACGCCAACACCAACGACATGAGAGACGCCGTCCTGTACGAGCCTTCCTGGACCGGCGGACAGGCCTTCCCCATCAACGACATCGTGATCCTCGGCGTTTCCAAACAAGACCTGGACTGGGGCAAAGACTCCATCGTCCACGAATTGACGCACGTTCTCGTCGGCCACCGCACCTTCTCCTGCCTCGGCGACGTCCCCACCTGGCTCAACGAAGGACTGGCGGTTTACAGCGAGGGCCGCCTCGACCCAATCTCGCAGTCGCAGCTTGACGACGCCATTAAAAACAACACGCTCCTCAGCATCCGCTCCCTTAGCGGCGGCTTCTCCGAAGTCCGCGACAAAGCCACCCTCTCCTACAGCCAGTCTTACAGCGTCGTCAAATTTTTGATCGAAGCCCACGGACAGGAAAAGATGAACGACCTCCTGCTGGCCCTGCGCGACGGCGCGACCGTGGACGACGCCCTGCAGCAAATCTACGGATTCAACGTGGAGGGACTCGAAGTCGAATGGCGGGCGGCGATTCAAGCCCGACCGATGGCCGTCTCTGCCCTCCCGACCGCGCAACCCACCCCGACCTTTGTCCCCACCATCGTCCCCGTCGGCGGCGACTCGTTCGCGGCCACGCCCACGCCG
This sequence comes from Candidatus Denitrolinea symbiosum, assembly GCA_017312345.1. Classification (NCBI taxonomy): domain Bacteria; kingdom Bacillati; phylum Chloroflexota; class Anaerolineae; order Anaerolineales; family Anaerolineaceae; genus Candidatus Denitrolinea; species Candidatus Denitrolinea symbiosum. Next base: position 90,870 of record BLAA01000003.1, read on the forward strand.
TTCGTCGTCCCCACCTCCTCGTTCTCCACGCCGGACGCGTCCGCGCCGCCGACCTCGTCCCAGGGACCGCCGCTCCTGTTGACCCTCGCCCTGCTGGGATTCTGCTGTCTCTTCCTGCTCATCATCGGCGTCGTCGTCATCGGGATCGTCGTGCGGAGCCAGAACCAGAAAAAGAAAGGAGGCGAGCAATGAAACGCATCCCTCGCCTGTTGCTGCTCGCCGTCATTTTGCTGATCGCCGCGCGCCCGGTCGCGCCGGCGGAGGCCATCCAGGTCCCGCTGAACCAGGCGCTCGTCCTGGCGGGAGGCGAAAGCCAGAACCCGCGCACGTACGATCCCGCCACCACATACGGATCGGGCGACAAGCGCGCCTTCAGCGGACTGGTCTCGCTCGACCCGCGCCTCAACCTCGTCCCCGAACTGGCCGAACGCTGGGAGGTCAGCGCGGACGGGATGACGTACACCTTCCACCTGCGCGCCAACGCCAAATTCCACGACGGACGCGCCGTCGCCGCGCGGGACTTCGTCTACTCGTGGGAGCGCGCCGCCAGTCCCGCGCTGGCCTCAGACACCGTCCTTACCTACCTCGGCGACATCGTGGGCGTCAAAGAGATGCGCGCCGGGCAGGCCGACCACATCCGCGGCTTGAAAGCCGTTGACGAGCGCACTTTGCAAGTGACGATCGACGCGCCAAAATCCTACTTCCTGATGAAACTCACCTACCCCACCGCCTTCGTGGTGGACAAAGCCAACGTGGAATCGGGCGGGGACTGGTACCGCCATCCCAACGGGACCGGGCCGTACAAACTCGCGGAGTGGACCCCGTCCAGGCGCATCGTCTATGAACGCAACATGGACTTTTACCTCGGCGCGCCGTCCATCCCGTACGTCGTGATCAACCTGTACGCGGGCGTGGGATTCCGCCTGTACGAATCGGGAGACATTGACCTCACCGGCCTGCCGCTCTACGCGGTGGACCGCTTCGCCGACCCCGACGAGCCGATGCAAAAGGAGGTCGTCTCCGGCGTGGACCTCTGCACCAGTTACGTGGTCTTTGACGTGGACAAACCGCCCTTCGACGACCTCAACGTCCGCAAGGCGTTCAGCCTGGCGTTCGACCGCCAGAAATATATGGACATCGTCTACAGTGGACGCGCCCTGCCCGCCACCGGCCTCTATCCGCCGGGCTTGCCGGGCTTCAACGTGAACCTCGACGGCCTGCGTCACAACCCCGAAGAAGCCCGCAAATTACTGGCTGCCTCGAAATATGGAAAAAACCTGCCGCCCATCGTCTTCACCAACGCGGGCTACGGCAGTTACGTGAGCGCGGACGTGGCCGCCATGATCCAAATGTGGCAGCAGACTCTCGGCGTGACGATCATGGTCGAAAACCTCGAGCCGAACTTCTACCTCGAGCAGGTGTTCTCCGGCAATCACGGACAACTCTTCAACACCGGCTGGTGCGCGGACTATCCCGACCCCGAAAATTTCGCCGACATCCTCTTCCACACCGGCTCGGCGCAGAACACCGGTCACTACTCCAACCCCGCGCTCGACGCCCTGCTCGAACAGGCGCGCGTCGAACGCGACGTGACCAAACGCATCGCGCTCTACCAGCAGGCCGAGCAGATGATCGTGGACGACGCGGCCGCGCTGTTCACCGTCCACTCGTTAAGTTACACGCTGGTCAAACCCTACGTCAAAGGCTACGTCTTCACCCCGATAGACATCCCCATCGAGCGATACATGTGGCTGGAAGGAAAATGACGACGGTAAATTCGGACTTTGGATCAGGGACGCGCTTCCGCCAACAACTCCACCCGCGTCACGCGTGACCCGAGGCTGGACACCGTCATCTCGAACGGGATACTCGCCCCGGCCGCTCCCGTCCCCTCCCAGCGGCGGAATCCTACAACGCGGCCCGCGTCGTCGTAGGCCACCGCGGCCACCCAGACGGTCCCAGCCGCGGCGCCTGCGGTCAGGGAGACCTGTCCGCTGACGCGCGCGGTCAACCCGTTCGGCGCGATCTCGGTCGCCGGGTCGAGGATGGAGACGGGGAGATAGCGCGCGTCGTCCGCGGGCAAAATCATGGACGAGAGAATCCGCACGCGCGGGCGCGCGTCCGCAGGGACAGGGGACGCGAAGAACGTCGTCAACGGCAGGGAGGCGCGCGGCGGCAAAACGTTGAGGGGCGGGATCGCGTCCTGGGCCGCGACCGCTTCCCCGTCCGCGGCGAGAAGCGAGATGCGGGCGGAGAGATTTTCCAGCGCGGCGTCCGAGTCGTTGCGCGCCAGGGCGAAGCACCACATCCCGCCGTCGAGAGTCGGGTAACAATCCACTTGCGAAATCGCAAACGGGACGGGCGTGGGCGTGGACTCGCCGGTGGGATTATTTTGGTCGGTGGGGATGCGCAGCGCCGCGCCGATGGGCATGGCGTTGGGCGAGACGGTGGGATTCGCGGCGATGAGGGCGTCCAGCGTGACGCCGAATTTTTGGGCGATCGCGCCCATCGTGTCGCCCGCTTGAACGATGTAGGTGAACGGCGTGGGCGTGGGGAGCGCGGGCTGGCTGTCCTGTTCATCTTCCAAAGGAAGGGGGGCAGCCGTCGCGCTGGGCGTGAGAGTTAGATAGGGGGTGAGCGCCGAGGTGGGATTAGTTGAAGCGGCAGGCGCGCAGGACGCGGCGAGCAAGAGCAGCGCGGCCAGGACAGGGACTTTGCGAAACATGAGGAGATTATAACCACATGCCGCCATGCGCCGCGGCGGTTGTGTTTTCCTTCTGCCGCGAATGACGCGAATTTCACGAAAAATCACGGAAAGTTCGCGCGCATTCGCGAAATTCGCGGCGGGAAACTTTTCCGCAGAAATCTACTTCTTCCCGCCTTTTCCCACCAGCCAGATCCCCCTCCAGACTACCATCCCGAGCGCGGAGGTCGCGCCGAGGATGATTCCGAACAAAGGGAGGACGGGAGCGTTCAGCCACAGTCCGCGCAGGACGACCGCCAACTGGCCCGCGTAGAATCCCGCCAGCGCGGCGCGCCACAATCCATCCACGCGCAGGACGCGGTCCGCCTCGAACAGACCGAGGGCGGGCGCGAGCGCGAACCAGCCGACTGCCATCGGGACGAAGGTGGTAGCCATGCGCGGCAGGAAAGCCGCGCCCACCTCGCGATGCGTGGCGAAACCGATGATCGTGATCACGATGACCGCGAGGACGTCGCCTGCGACCAAAAGCCAGTTCAATTTTTTCATATTTTAGAAACCCCTCGCGACAAAGAGAAAGAAAGCGGCCGCAGCGCAAGCCAGGACCGCGAACGCCGCCGCGATCAGGAACGCGACGCGCCGGCTGCCGCCGTCGTCCTCCGCAAAGGGATCGCCGCTGATGACTGGCTCGTCCTGCGCGCTGATTTGCGTCTTCGCCCGCTTCAGGGACGCCTCGACCCGGCCCACCGCGTCTTTGGCTGCCTTCAGCCCGACCTTATATTCGTCACGATAGATCTGGACCGCTTCGATTTTCTTCCCCTGGGCAAGCAGGGACCTGATCTTGCCTTCGAGAACGGGATTATCGTAGTCCATCGCCGCCGAGGGAGGTTTGGCGACCTCGTTTTGAAACATCTTTTCCACGGCAGTCTTGGCTTCGGCAAGGCCGGCGCCGGTCGCTTGGCGGTATAGTTTTATGGCTTCAATGATCCGCCGCTCGTGGATCAGGTCGTAGATCTGCTGAACTTTATCGGGGGTGAGGCCGGGCATGAAAACTTCCTTTCACTGGGCGATCATTCTTCCTTCCGCAGGGCGGGGAACAGCAAGACTTCGCGGATGGAGCGCTTGTCGGTCAACAACATCACGAGACGGTCCACACCCATGCCGAAGCCGCCGGTGGGAGGCATCCCGTAACGCATGGCGCGCAGATAATCCTCGTCGAGCGGATGGCGTTCCTCGTCGTCCGACTTGTAGTCGCGTCCCATCTCAAGGAAGCGGGACTCCTGGTCGAGCGGATCGTTCAACTCGGTGAAGGCGTTGCATAATTCGAATCCCGCGATGTACACCTCGAAGCGTTCCACCGTCAGCGGGTCGCCGGGACGCGACTTCGCCAGCGGGGAGATGTCGCGCGGATAGTCGTAGAGGAAGGTCGGCTGGATGAGCGTCGGTTCGAGTTTCTCGGAGAGCGCCCAGTCCACCAGTTTGCCGCGCGTCACGCCGACGGGAGGAACAAAGCCCTTCGCCCGCAGAGCCGCCGCAAGCGAGTCCGAATCGACGTGCGCGTAAATGTCCACGCCGGTCGCGTCGAGCAGTCCCTGCCGCATTTCGAGCCGCCGCCAGGGAGGGGTCAGGTCTATCTCGTGTTCCTTGTATTTGATCTTCGTCGTCCCGAGGACTTGCTGCGCGACGGTCGAGACCATCTGCTCGGCCAATTCCATCACCTGCAAATAATCGGCGTAGGCCCAATAGAATTCGAGCTGCGTGAATTCGGGATTGTGCTTGAACGAGACGCCCTCGTTGCGGAAGTCGCGCCCGATCTCGTAGACCTTTTCGAGGTTGCCGACCAGCAGGCGTTTGAGATACAACTCGAACGAAATTCTCAGATACATGTCCTGGTCGAGTTCGTTGTGATGCGTGACGAACGGACGCGCCGCCGCGCCGCCATACAACGGCTGGAGGATGGGCGTTTCGACTTCGAGGAAACCTTTACCGTCGAGGAACTCGCGCAGCGCCTTGACGATGGCGGCGCGCTTGCGGAACGTCTCGCGGACTTCGGGATTGACGGCCAGGTCCGCGTAGCGCTGGCGGGCGCGGATCTCCGCGTCTTCGAGCGCGGCATGGCGGACGACCGTCCCGTCTTCGAGCGTCTCGTCTTTCGCGGCGGGCAGCGGGCTGACGGCCTTCGCCAGCATCTTGAACTCGCGGACGAGCAGCGTCGCCTCGCCCGTCTTCGTGCGGATCATGCTCCCGCTCGCCTGGATGAAATCGCCGATATCAAACATCTTATTGAAGAGGTCCACCTGGTCCTGTCCGATCTCGTTGACGCGGAAGAACAACTGGACTTTGCCCTCGCCGTCCTCGATGTGCGCGAACGAGAGTTTGCCCATCGGCCGCACGGCGCGGATGCGTCCCGCCAAAGTCGCTTCGACCTGGCGTCCCTCCTTCTCGGCGGCTTCGAATTCGGCGACGGCCTGCACGCTGGTATGCGTGCGCGTCGCGCGCGTGGGATACGGCTCGATCCCCTCGGCGCGCAACTCCTCCAGTTTCTGGATGCGGATCTTCTCAAGCGGGGAATATTCTGACATGCGAAAACCTTTCGGCATAAAAAAACCCCGCGCAAACGCGTTGCGCGGGGCCGCGAGTTTACACAGCCCCTGTTACTTCACCTTGACGATCTTGACCTTGAAATGGCCGCCGGGCGTCTCCACCTGCAGCGTCTCCCCGGCTTTATGACCGATCACGGCCTTGCCGATGGGCGATTCGTTGGAGATCTTGCCTTCGCGCGGGTTGGCTTCCGCCGCGCCCACGATGATGAAGGTCTCGGCAGGAGAGCCTTCCTGCTCGATGGTAATTGTTGAGCCAACCTGGATCAGGCCCTCCTTGCTCTTGCCGGTCTCTTCGATGATGCGCGCGGTGGCAAGCATCACTTCCAATTCCTGGATGCGGCCTTCCACAAAGGCCTGCTCGTTCTTGGCGGCCTCGTATTCGGCGTTCTCGATCAACTCCCCGCCTTCCATGGCTTCATGCAGGCGCTCAGCGACTTCCTGACGCTTCACTGTGCGCAAATAGTCCAGTTCTTCCTGAAGCTTCTGGAAGCCTTCTTTAGTCAGGAATGTTGTTGGCATAGACTTTCCCTGTTAAGATAGAAATTTGCATCTCCGAAGAGATGCATGAATTGCCCACCGGGGCTGGAAACGCGCATACTATATCACGATTTCATGCGGCTTTCAAGGAAATCCGACTGCCCAAATCGCCAAAGGCGGACTCCCGCCCGGGCGTAGGCCTCCAGCGAAGACCGCATCGCTTCGGGGCTTTCGAACAGCGTGGAAATCTGGGACGCGTAGGCGGCCACTCCCCGATTCCAGGCCTCGACGCCCTCGCTCGAAACCTCCTGGACCTCCATCCGGCCGCCGTCCATCAGCGGAGCCAACTCTTCGGGATGGTTCAGCACATACGGGACGTCGGCATAATACGTCAGCGGGCGATTCAGCCCCTCCGCCGCGCGCCGCACGAGGACGTGGTCCACGTGATGGCCGACCGTCAACGGGCAAAGCGCCACATCGTCCGGCTGGAGGCGGGACGCGAGCGCGGCGGTCATCTTCGCGGCCAGTTCGTCGTCCGCGGGATGCGGCGGCGCGAACACTTCCGTCGGGTAGAGCGGATCGCCGTCTCCGTTCCGCCGGTAGATGCAGTCGAGAAAACCGTCAAAGTGGACGGCTTGCGCGCCCACGATGGCCGCGGCGCGTTCGTCCTCCGCCCGCCGCAGGCGCACCGTCTCTTCGGCGGACGAGAATCCCCACATGAAGTGAAGGACTTGCGCGAAGGGCGTGAGTTCGCCTTCGGGAGGGAAGCCGCAGACGAGGGTCCAGATTTCGACGCGCTCGCCCCGGCGCGCCTGGTCGTAGATCAACCCGCCCGCGGAGAGGACGGCGTCGTCCAGATGAGGGGAAATGTAAATCCAGCGCATGTCCTGATTAAACCACAGGTTGATTTTCCCGGACAAGTAATGTAAACTCGCAATGGAGGCCGCCATGCAGGACAGACGCCGACTGCCGCGCAAATATCTCATCATCTACTCGCGTGTCTTTGAACGCGCGTCCGGGAAACTTTTGGGTTATCTTTCAGATTTGAGCGAAAGCGGCGCGATGATCATCAGCGAGGAGACGCTCGAGGTGGGAAAAACCATCGCCCTGCGCTTCGACCTGCCCGATCCAAAGGTCTTTCCCATGAACAGCCTGCACATCGAGGCGGCAGTGACGCGTTGCGACAGCGACCTCAGCCCGGCCTTCCACGACATCGGTTTTGAATTCCGCGACGTTCCGCCCGAAAAACTGAAAGTGATCCAGCAGATGATGAAAATCTACGAGTTTCAGCGTTTTCAATAAACCGCTCTCTCCAGGCCGATTTTCTACATCCCCTAAAATGGCTATCCGAAGCGTCTTGACGCTTAACTGGTGATGTGCTACCATCGCGGACAGGTTAAGTTACAGCGCAATTTGCTAAATTGCGCTCGGCAAATTGGCAATTTGCCCTATAACTTTAACTTGTTGATATACTACCATCTTCGCTAGTCAAAATACGAGGAGATTCGTAATGTCCTATAAAAAATTCGCGGCGATAATCGCGCTGTTCGCCTTGCTGCTTCCCGCCTGTCAACGATCGCTGGACACGGGACAGCCGGTCGCCCCGACCAGCATCTATGCGGGCGACTCCATTTCCACCCAGGGCGACCCGATGGCGCAGATCGCCCAAACCGCCACCGCCATGATGCAAACTCCCACGGCGGACGGCGAGCCGAGCGCGACGCCCGAGAGCGAGAACGGCACACCCGACGCCGAGGCGACCGCCACGCCGGGAGTGGGACTTCCCATTGCCAGCGCCGCCCCCTCGTCCACGCCGGAGACGGACGACGCCTTCGCGGGTCAGGCGACCGCCACCCCCACGCAGATCGTTGTGAGCGGCCGCCCGTCCACCTATACCCTGCAGACGGGCGAATTCCCCTGGTGCATCGCGCGCCGCTTCAATGTAGACCCGCAGACCCTGCTATCGCTCAGCGGCCTTCGAGAGGGAGTGGTCTACCCGGCCGGCACGCTTCTGCGTATCCCGCAGAGCGGCTCCTTCCCCGGCCCGCGCGCCCTGCGCGCCCACCCGACTACGTACACGATCTCCTCCGCCGACGAAACTTTCTACAGCATCGCCTGTCTTTTCGGCGACATTGACCCGGGCGCAATCGCCCAGGCCAACGGACTCGCCCTCGGTTCTCCCCTGACCGTCGGGCAGACCGTGAAAATTCCCTAACCCGATCCCGTCTCCGAGACGCCCAGGCCATCCCTGGGCGTTTTTCAAATTGGAACTTTGCGAGCGCGGCCCAATCCCGCGCTCCCCCGCAGAAAACAGGAGCAAACATGCCATTCAAACTACTCGGATCTGAAATCCTGTTCAAAGGCCGCGCCTTCGCCATCCGCCGCGACTGGCTGAAGACGCCCGACGACCGCGAAACCAAATACGACATCATCGAACACGGCGGGTCAGTGGCGCTGATCCCGCTCGACGCGCAGGGCAACCTGCTCTTCGTGCGGCAGTACCGTCACGCCGCGGGCATGGACCTGCTCGAACTCCCGGCTGGGACGCTGGACGCGGGCGAGGCTCCCGAAGTCTGCGCGGCGCGCGAGATCCGCGAAGAGACGGGCTTCGCGGCGGGCAGACTGGAGAAACTGGGCGAGTTCTATCTCGCGCCGGGCTACTCCACCGAATTCATGGTGGTGTTCCTCGCCACAGAGTTATCGTACGATCCGCTCGAGGCGGACGCGGACGAATTTCTCAGCGTGGAAAAAATCCCGCTGGCAGAGGCCTTCCGCAAGGCGGAGCGAGGCGAGATCCCAGACGCGAAGTCGCTGGCGGCGCTGACCTTGGCGCGTCCGCGCTTGCAAGACGGGTTGGATTCTCGTTGAGCGGCGCAGGAAGAAACTGGGCGATGAGGGGGATACTTCTTCGGGGCATAAGCAATCGTCCGCGCAAAGCCGCCTCGACAACTGTTATATAATCGAACCATGACCGACGCGCTGCACGCCCTCTCCCCTCTGGATGGACGCTATGCCGACGCGGCCGCGCCGCTGCGGGACTTCTTCTCCGAATTCGCCTACCTGCGCGGACGCGTGCGCGTCGAACTCGACTTTCTGGCGGCCCTCTCCGACCTCGGCCTGTTCCGCCCCCTGAGCGCTTCCGAATCCGCCCGCCTCGCCTCCGTCCATGCGGATTTCTCCGACGCCGACGCGGAATCCATCCTCGCCTGCGAGCGCCAGACGCGGCACGACGTCAAAGCCATCGAATATTTCCTTCGGGACAAGTTGCAAACCAACTCGCTGGCAGACGCGATCCCGTGGCTTCACTTCGGCTTGACCTCGGAGGACGTCAACAACCTCGCGCAAGCCCTCGCCCTGAAAGGTTCGCGGGACCAAGTCATCCTCCCCGCGCTCGATTCCCTCCTTGCCGCGCTCTGCGACTTCGCCCTCCGTCATCGCGCCGTCCCCATGCTGGCGCGCACGCACGGACAGCCCGCCGTCCCCACCACGCTGGGAAAGGAATTCGCGGTCTACGCGGCGCGTCTCCAAAAAGTCCGCGCCGACGTCGCCTCCTTCCGCTTCGAAGCCAAACTGACGGGCGCGGTCGGCAACTTCAACGCCCTGCAAGCCGCCGCCCCGCGCGTGGATTGGATCGCGTTCAGCCAAACCTTCGTCGCGGGTTTCGACCTCGAACCCAACCTGGTCGCCACACAAATCCTTCCCTACGACAACTGGATCCGCTACTTCGACCTCCTCCGCCTCACCAACTCCATCCTGATTGATTTCGCGCAGGATGTTTGGCGTTACATCAGCGACGGCGGTTTGAAACAGGCGGTCGTCGCAGGCGAGGTCGGTTCCTCGACGATGCCGCAGAAAGTGAATCCGATTGACTTCGAAAACGCAGAGGGGAACCTCGGTCTCGCAAACGCGCTGTTCGCGTTCTACGCCCAAAAATTACCCGTCTCGCGCCTGCAACGCGACCTCTCAGACTCCACCGTGCGGCGGACGTTCGGCGCGGCGCTGGGTCACTGCCTCGTGGCGTGGACCAGCCTCGGGCGGGGGATGAAGCGCATCGCCCCCGACGAGGAAAAAATCGAAGCCGAGTTGAACGCCCACTGGGAAGTCGTCGCCGAGGGCGCGCAGACCATCCTGCGCGCGGCGGGACGGGACGACGCGTACGAGTCGCTCAAAGCGCGGACGCGCGGCCGCGTCCTGACCGAGGCCGATTACAAGTCCTGGTGCGAAGCGATTGACGTGGACGAAGCGACGCGCGCCCGCCTGCTCAGTCTCTCCCCCGCGTCGTATATCGGGCTGGCCGTCGAGTTGACCGAGCGGGTCTGCAAACGCTGACTTTGCCGGCGCACGGGCAGGGTGAACTTTGGCGTAATTTTGAAGGGGAAATAAGCCGCCGTCGTAGTAAATTCCTTCGAAAATCAGATTCCTGATCGCGAATTTCACGAATGCGCGCGAATTTTTCGCGCCTTTTCGTGAAATTTGCGTCATTCCGACCGAAAAGAAGACGCCGACGTTATTTTCGGTAAAGTCCATTTGTCCATTGTAAAAATTAATTAGGATGAAGCGCAAGGCTTATAGTGATGAATATCATTAGTGAAAATTTTCACTCACTAATATACTTCAATTGATTGGAAACCAAACTATGGAAAATATCGCCTATTTGCTTCTGAGTCTCGCCGCGGCATTTTGCGCGTACCGCGCCATGATCTCCAAACACCTCCTGCCCTCCGCGTTGTACCTGGCTTGCGTCAGCGCGTCGGTCAGCATCAGCCTGTACCTGCTCGGCGCGTACGAGGTGGCGGTGATCGAGTTGAGCGTGGGCGCGGGACTGGTGACCGTGATGCTCGTCTACACCCTGAGCGTGGTCGGCGAAGATACGTACGACCCGGCTTCGATCATCCCCAAGCCGGTCGCGTTCTTGATCGTCGGCGCGATCGCCGTCCTCGCGGCCTGGATGGCCTATCCGGTTGTGACGCATCCGGTCGAGAACGGCGAAGTCCTGCTGGCAGACGTTCTCTGGAAACAACGCGCGCTCGACGTTTGGGTTCAGGTCACGCTGATCTTTTCAGGCGTGATGGGGGTGCTGGGCCTGCTCTCGGAACGGACGATCAAAATCAAAGAAGAACAAATCCTGCAAATGGCCGAGACGGAAAAACCGATCGCCATTCAGATGGAAGAGGAGATGCGCGTATGAATATTTCGCCGCTCGACATTGTTTTGCTTGGGACGGTGTTGCTGTTGGCTGTCGGCTTTTACGGCTTGCTCATCACACGCAACCTGATCAAGCTGGTGTTGGTTTTGCAAATTCTGGTGAAGGCCGCGGTGATGGCGCTTGTGCTGGCGGGCAAGTCCAGCGGAAACTTGGGACTTGGGCAGAGTCTGGCCGCGACGGTGATCGTGGCCGATACCGTTGTGGCTGTCGTCGCGCTGGCGTTGGCGGTGCAGGTCCGCAAACACGCCGGTACGCTCGACGTGACCAAACTCTCGTCCCTGCGAGGCTGATATGACGGGTATCTTGATCGGACTTGTGATCGGCCTGCCCTGGCTGGGCGCGCTGGTCCTATGGCGCGTTTCGGACGAACGACCCCGCCTCCAGCATGCGCTGGCAGTTGCGTTTTCCAGCGCGGCCGGATTCGCGTCCCTGGCGTTGATCCCGTTTGCCTCCGCCGAGACGGCCGTCCGCATTGACGCGGGACGTTACTTCGGCGAGTTGACATTTGTCGCCGACGGGTTGGCCGTCTCCCTGACGGCCATCGCCTGTGTGATCGGCGCGTTGGCGGTTATTTTTTCGATGGATTACATGCGCGGCGAAGCGCAACTGAGCCGCTACTACGCGTTCATCCTGTTGTTCATCGGCGCGATGGCAGGATTGGTACTCAGCGGCAACCTGCTGTTCATGTTCTTCTTTTGGGAGATCACCGCGCTCTGCTCGTACGCGCTGATCTCGTTCTACAACGACGACCCCAAAGCGGTGGCGGGAGGCGTCAAGGCTTTGCTCATCACGCAGGTCGGCGGCGTCGGTTTGCTGGCCGGAGCATTGACAGCCTATTCGGCGCTGGGAAGTTATCAGGTCTCCGACTTGCTCGCCAAAGCGGAAACTTTACCGTCCAATTTTCTCGCGCTGACCGCGTTCGGATTTCTGATCGCGGCCGCGGCCAAGTCCGCGCAGTTTCCGTTCCACACCTGGCTGCCCGACGCGATGGAAGCGCCCACGCCGGTCAGCGCGCTGATCCATGCGGCGACGATGGTCAACGCGGGCGTGTACCTGCTAGCGCGTTTCTACCCGGCCTTCGCCCAAGTCCCCGGCTGGACTCTGGCAGTCACGCTGGTGGGACTCGTCTCGGCTTTGATCGCGGCCTTCATGGCGCTCGCCGCGACGGACCTGAAGCGCGCGCTGGCGTATTCAACGGTGAGTCAACTCGGATACATGGTCTATGCCATCGGTGTGGGAGGCGTGCTCGCCAGCCAATTCCATCTGCTAAGCCACGCCGTCTTCAAAGCTTTGCTGTTCCTCGCGGCGGGCGCGGTCATTCACGCCAGCGGCACGCGCGACATGCGCCGGATGGGCGCGCTCGGCAAACAAATGCCGTTCGTGCGCAATGTGTTCGTGTTCGGCGCGCTGGCTTTGATGGGCATCCCGATTTTAAACGGTTTCTGGAGCAAAGAGATGATCCTCGAAGCCGGTTTGAGTCACGGTCCGATCTGGGCTTTAGTCGGCATGGTGATGGTCGCGGGAATGACGGCCTTTTATACGTTACGCATGACCTGGCTGGTCTTCTTCGGCGAGGCGCGCGAGTCCCGGCACGCGCACGAGGCGGGCCGCGCGATGAAAGTCTCGCTGGGATTGCTTGGTCTGGGCGCGTGGACCACCTGGCTGTTGATTGAACCGTTCAGCGCATTGCTTCAACATACACTGCCGTTTCATGGGATTTCATCTTTGAATTTGTCCGAGCTGAGTCATGAAGTGTTCACGGCGCCGCTCACGTACGCGGCGTTGATCGTGATCGCGCTCGGGCTGGGAATCTTCTGGATGGTCAGGAAACAGGCTGCGGGTCGGAGGGAATCGCGGATGGACGTCCTCAGCCGCGAAAGCTTCGGCTTCGAGTGGCTGAACCGCCGCGTCGCCTCCTGGACCGTCGGGCTGGGTTCCGTTTTGCAAAGAACGCAGACCGGCGTGCTGAGTTGGAACGCGGTGGGCATCCTCGGCGCGCTGTTGATCGTTCTGGTCTTTCTCGTGTGGAGCGTGAAATGAACGCGGCTCTGATAACATGGATGATCGCGCTTCCGCTGGGCGCGTCCCCGCTCGTGTATTTGGCGGGACGGCTTGGCGTGCATAAAGCGGAGTTGAACGGACGCTCGGCGCTGGTGCGCGGCCTGGCTTTATTGGTCCTGCTGGGCGCCTGGATCGTCTTCATTTTAGGCTGGCCCGGGTTCCTCGCCGGCGGCGCTCGCTTGCCATTCGCTTTCGAGTCGATTGACATGCAGGCGGACGGCCTGAGCGTTTTACTGGCGGCCATGACGCTGACGCTGGGGACTCTCGTAGTCCTGTTCTCGGGCCCGTATATCGCCCGGGAAGCAGGCGAGGAAAAATACTACGCCATGCTGCTGGCGATGATCGGGATCATGATCGGGCTGGGATGCGCCAACGATCTGTTCAATCTGTGGATGTGGTTCGAGGCGATGGCCGTCTCTTCGTACCTGTTGGTGGCGTTCTACCGCGAACGTTCGGCCGCGCTCGAAGCGGGCGTGAAGTACCTCGTGCAAAGCGCGGCGGGATCGGCTCTGGTCCTGCTGGGAATTGCGCTGGTTTTGGCGAACACCGGCACATTGTCCCTGAACGCGATCCGGGAGACCGTCACGGCCATGCCCGCGCCGCCGTTGGGACTATCCCTGGCGGGCGCGCTGTTCGTGATCGGGTTCGGCGTGAAAGCCGCCTTTGTGCCTCTGCACACCTGGCTGCCCGACGCGCATTCGCAGGCGCCCAGCGGAATCAGCGCCATGCTGTCTGGCGTGGTGATTGAGGCCGGTTTGATTGCGATGCTGCGCGCCCTGTCCGCGCTCGGCGGATTTTCCGTGTCGTGGGGCGCGCTCCTGCTGGCGTTCGGCGCGTTGAACATGTTCTTTGGAAACCTGATGGCCCTGCGCCAGACTCAGATCAAACGGATGCTGGCGTATTCGAGCCTGAGTCACATGGGCTATATTTTGCTCGGCCTGGGATTTGCCTTGTACAACGGTCATCCGGCCGGCGCGCAGGGCGCAGCGTTCCATCTGTTCAACCACACCATCATGAAGGGACTGGCTTTTCTCGCGGTCGGCGCGTTGATGTACGCGCTGCTGGAGCAAAGCGGAATCCATCGTCCGCTTAAAGTGGACGATCTCGCCGGCGCGGCGCGCAAGTACCCCGTGGCGAGTCTGACCTTGAGCATCGCGTTGCTGGCGCTCGGCGGCCTGCCTCCGCTGGCGGGATTCATGTCCAAGTGGCAGATCTTCGTAGCGGGTTTTCAAGGCGGCAATCCCTGGTTGATGGGATTGGTCATCTTCGCGGCGTTGAACAGCGTCCTGTCCCTGGCGTATTACGCGCCCATCGTAAATATGCTGTATCGCCGCGAACCCAGCGAGCAGGTCCAGCGCGGCGCCGCGATCCCGGTCGCCATGACCATCCCGCTGATTTTACTGGCCCTGACAGTCGTGGTCATCGGCTTGTGGCCGGCGAGTATGAATTGGTTGACCGCGCCCGCCGCGCAAGCCTTCCTGGGTATGTTTGGGAAGTAGGAGCGTTTCGATGGCAGATTTGATCTTATCTCCGGTCTTCGCCTTCGCGATCTACGGATTGCTGGTCGCGGTCCTTTACTTGTTTGGGAAAGGCATTGCCAAGCGCGGCAAACTCAGCGACTTGAAGGTCAGCGGATACGCCAGCGGCGAGGCGCATGATCGAACGCCGGCCGCGCCTGGTTACCGTCCGTTCTTTGTGGCGGCGCTGTTCTTCGCCATTTTGCACCTCGGCGTGTTGATGTTAGGCTCCAGCGGCCTGGCCCTCGTGAGCCTGGTCTATCTCGGCGGATTGATCCTGGCCCTGCTGGCGCTGATTTTAGGTTAGGAACCTGTTATGAATATCACACAGCCCCACTTAAAGAAATTTATGGAAAGGATGGTCACCTGGGCGCGCGTCAATTCGCCCTGGGTGATCCATTTCAACAGCGGCTCCTGCAACGGATGCGACATCGAGATTCTCGCCACCCTGACGCCGCGCTACGACGTGGAACGCTTCGGCATCAAACTGCGCGGCAGTCCGCGTCACGCGGACGTGTTGGTCTGCACCGGTCCCGTCACGCGTCAGGCCCGCGAACGGCTTCTGCGAATCTACGAACAAATGCCCGAGCCGAAATTCGTGGTGGCGGTGGGTTCGTGCGGAATCTCCGGCGGAGTCTTCCAGGGCTGTTACAACGTCATCGGTCACATTGACGAGGTCCTGCCGGTGAACGCGTTCATCCCCGGCTGTCCGCCCCGCCCCGAAGCGATCATAGACGGAATCGTCAAACTGCTGCAACACGTTCAACAAGGCGCGCCCGCGCCGCTTGCGACTCTTCCGAAACTTCAGGAGGCAGCATGACCACAGAGACTTTATTACAACGCGCGGCGGAGCTCCTGACCCCGTTCGCGAAAGACAGAGCGCGTCCCGAAAGCAACCGCCTCGACGTGGCGATTTCCGCGAACGACCTGCCCGCCGCCGCAGAGACCCTGTCGAATGCAGACTGGGGCTACCTCTCCGCGATCACGGGCATGGACCTCGCGCCCGAAGCGGACGAGCTGGAAGCGCTGTACCACTTCTGCGACAAAGCCGCGGTCACGACGCTGCGCGTGCGTTTGCCGCGCGCAGGCCGCCCGGAGATTCCCTCCATCAGTCCACAGATTCCCGCGGCGGCATTTTTCGAGCGCGAGCTGGGCGAGATGCTCGGCGTGACGGTGGTCGGCACGCCCGACCCCTCGCGGCTCTTCCTGCCGGACGACTGGCCCGAGGGCGTCTATCCCCTGCGGCGCGATTTCAAACAGGAGCAGGCCGCGCCCGTCGAGACGGCGAACCGGCCCGAGGGCGGAAGAGTCGGGAATAAGTTTATCGTGCCGATCGGTCCCCAGCATCCCGCGTTGAAGGAACCCGGTCACTTTGAATTCGAAGTGGACGGCGAGATCATCACCGGCGCGCGTATGCGGCTGGGATACGTCCATCGCGGCATTGAGAAAGCCACCGAAGAGCGCAACTGGATTCAGAATCTCTATCTGCTCGAACGCGTCTGCGGCATTTGCTCGCACACGCATACCAGCGTGTATTCGCAGGGCGTGGAAAAACTGGCGCAGGTGGAAACGCCGCCACGCGCGCTGGCTATCCGCGAATTGGTGGCGGGACTCGAGCGCATCCACAGTCACCTGCTGTGGCTGGGCGTGGCCGCGCACGAAGCCGGGTTCGACACGCTGTTCATGTATTCGTGGCGCGACCGCGAAACCGTGATGAACCTGCTGGAGGAGTTGACCGGCAACCGCGTCAACTATTCGATCTGCGTGCTGGGCGGCGTAAAGCAGGACATCCTGCCCGAACAGGCCGCTTCCATCCATCAGGCGATTGGCTATCTCGAAGAACGCATCCGCTATTACCTGGACGTGGTGAGTTCGGACACGTTCTTTCTCCAGCGCACGCGCGGCATCGGGACCATGACCCTGGACGAAGCCAAACGCTTCGGCTCGCTCGGACCGACGGCGCGCGCCTCCGGCCTGCGGCGCGACGTGCGCCTCGACTCGCCCTACGGCGCGTACACGCGCTTCCCGGTCAGCATCGTGACCGACGAGCGCGGCGACCTGGAAGCGCGCTTCGCCGTGCGCATGAAGGAACTGCTCGTCACCTGCTCCACCATCCGCGCCATCGTGGACAACCTCCCGGCGGGCGAGTTGACCACGCGTTTCCCGCGCAAGATTCCCGCAGGCGAAACCGTCAGCCGCGTCGAAGCGCCGCGCGGCGAAGTCTTCTACTTCATCAAGAGCGGCGGCGGCGAAAGTCCGACGCGGCTCAAAATCCGCACGCCCAGTTTATGCAACTGGACTTCGGTCTTAAACAAAGCCGTCGGCCACCAACTGGCGGACGTGCCGATGCTGATCGCCGGCATGGACCCGTGCTTCTCCTGTAACGACCGCATGGTCACCGTGCGCGGTAAGAAAGATTCGCGCTCCATGACCTGGTCCGAACTGCGCGAATACGGGATCCAAAAATATCAAGGGCGAAGATGAGATTGGACATGCGATGAACCTTCTGACTTCCCTGTTCTCCCTCATGATCTTTCCGGCCGGCCTCGCCCTCATCCTGAGCGGCCTGCTGTACGAATGGGCTGACCGGAAACTGGTGGCGCGCTTCCAAAACCGCGTCGGCCCGCGCTGGTTCCAGCCGTTCGCCGACATCCTCAAACTCCTGGCGAAGGAGGAGATCAAACCAAGCGGGCTGGACAGCGCGCTGTTCTACGGACTCCCCATCCTCGCCCTGACCGGCGCGTTGACCTCCGCTCTCTACGCCCCGATTCTGGGCCTGCCCCCGATTCATTCCTTCCCCGGCGATTTGATCGTCACCCTCTACCTGCTCTCGCTGCTGACCATCTCAATGGGACTGGCCGGCTGGAACGCATCAAGCCGCTTCTCGGTGATCGGCGCGACGCGTTCGCTCACGCAGTTATTCGCCTACGAAGCGCCCTTCCTGCTGGCCCTGCTCGGTCCCGCCATCGCCGCCAACTCATGGACGATCAGGGACGTCAGCGCCTACGCCGAAAATCACTGGCTGATCCTAACCCAGCCGGTCGGATTCGTCATCGCCTTGATCGGGCTGATGGGCAAACTCGAACTCCCGCCCTTCGACGCGCCCGAAGCCGAGACCGAGATCGTGGCCGGCGCGCTGACCGAATATTCCGGTCGCGGCCTGGCTCTCTTCACCCTCGGAAAATCGGTGGAACTGGTCGTGGCGGTAAGTCTGGTGGCCGCGTTCTATCTGGGCGGCATCGGCAACCCGCTCCTGTTCCTGCTCAAGACTTTGGGCATCGTGCTGTTGATGTCGTTGCTGCAAGCCCTGCTCACCCGTCTGCGCATTGATCAGACGGTGGGCCTGTGGTGGCGTCTCGGCGCGTTATTGGCCCTGCTCCAGATATTGGTATTGATCCTCGTGAAAGGATGGCTGGCATGAAGATCGGCTCTATGCTCAAAGATTTGCTGGTCTCGTTTTTCTCCGCGCCGGTCACGGAGAAATATCCCTTCGAACGCCCCGAAACGGCTGAACGCTTTCGCGGCAAGTTGTATTTCGATCCCGCCAAATGCACGGGATGTAATCTCTGCTCCAAAGATTGCCCTGCGCACGCGCTGGAGATCGCGATCATCGACCGCGCCGCCAAACGCTTCGTGGCGCGCTACAATATGGATCGCTGCATCTATTGCGCGCAATGCGTCCAGTCCTGCAAATTCAAATGTATCGGCATGTCGAGCGAGGACTGGGAACTGGCCTCGCTTCACAAGGCGCCGTTCGTGGTGAATTATGGAAAGGAAGAAGACATTGCCGCGCTCCTGGCGAAACCTTCTCAGGGAAAAACTGTCCCCGAACCGGCCGGGTGAACTTCCCGCCCCCGCGCGGACCTGCCTGGTGGGAACCGGCAGCGACCTGCGCGGAGACGATTCAGCCGGACTGGCGGTCGCGCGCGAACTGCTCCAGAACCCGCCGCGCGCCGAAAACCTGCTGATCGTGGAAGGCGGCCCCGCGCCGGAGAATTACGCCAACCGGATGCGCGCCTTTCGTCCCGAACTGGTCCTGTTCATTGACGCCGCTCACATGGACGAAACGCCCGGCGCTGTCCGCTGGATTCCGCTGGAGATGATCGACGGCATGAGCGCCTCATCGCATTCCCTGCCGCTTTCGATCCTGGCAAAATACCTCACGCTCGAATTGAATTGCGAAGTGGGCGTGTTGGGCATCCAGCCGGAGCAAAACGAACTCGACGCGGGACTCAGCCTCCCGGTCCGCGCCGCGGCGGACGAAATCAAAGCGGAGATCCGCCGGGTCTTTCCATAGGGACACCGCGCGGCCGCAAAGTCCATCGAACAAAACCGCCAAATTTCTCCACAGCCAATTATTGACAAAAAGTCTATAGTTATGTAAACTATAGACAAAGGAGAACTGCTTATGCCCGGTGGAAGAGGCCACGGCGGACGCCGCAAAATGTTTTTTCTCGAATCGTGCCTGCTGGCGCTTCTGCACCGCGAGCCCGGCTACGGATACAGCCTGATGGACGGCCTGAAGGAATTCGGCTTCCAGCCCGACGAAACAGACATCAGCGTCCTCTACCGCGCCCTGCGCAACCTGGAGACCGCCGGTCTCGTGGTCAGTTCGTGGGGCCAGGAAAGCCTCGGCCCCCAGCGGCGCGTCTACACCATCACCCCACAGGGCGAAGCGGCGCTCTCCGAATGGATCGAATCCCTGCGCCAGCGGCGCAAGGAAATCGAGGCGCTTGAAGCGGCGTACGACGCTGTCAAGAAAAAGTAACCGACAAGGCATACGAAAGGAGTACAACATGCCATTCCAGGATGGAACTGGACCGCAAGGACAAGGTCCACGCACAGGACGCGGACAAGGCAACTGCAACGGTCAGGGCGGAACGGGAGGCGGACGCGGCCTCGGTCGCGGTCGCGGCTTCGGACGCGGCCGCGGCGGAGTCAACCTCCAGCAGGGCGCATCCCCGCTCAAAGCGCGGCTCGACGCGCTGCAAACCGCCATCGAAAAACTGTCCGAGAAGATCGGGCAGGGAAAGTAGCGAGTAGAAAGAATGAAAATTGCCGCCATCACCGACGATGAGAAGACCATCAGCCAGCACTTTGGACGGGCGCAATACTATCTGGTCGCCACCGTGGAAAACGGACAGATCGTCCAGCGCGAGACGCGTCCCAAACTCGGACACAACCACTTTTCCAGCCAGCCGCATGAACACGAGCATGAACATGGCGCGGAAGGCCACAGGCATCGCCACGGCGCGGACCCGGCCTCGCATGAGAAGCACATGCAAATGTCCGAAGCCATCGCCGATTGCGAAGCCCTGCTCTGCCGCGGCATGGGACGCGGCGCCTACGAAAGCCTGAAGGCGCGCGGCATCCGTCCCCTGCTCACCGACATCGCCGGCATAGACGAAGCCGTCCTCGCTTACGCCAACGGCCAGATCGTGGACCACCTCGAAAAGCTGCATTGACGGAACGGCGCTCCGCGTAAAATACGGAGCGCCGTTAAAAACTAAATTAGCCAGCCCTCCAAAAAGAAAAAAAGCACGGAGAAACAATGAAAAAAAACGCCGCGCTCAAAGCGATCCTGCTGGCGGGGATGTTCCTGCTGTTTCCTGCCGCGGCGCGCGCGCAGACCGGCCAGCCGGCGGTGCGCGCCGTCCTTTTCTACTCCCCCACCTGCGGTCATTGCGAACTCGTGATCGCCGAGACGCTCATCCCGATGACCAAGCGCTACGGCGACCAATTGCAGATCCTGGGCGTGGACGTCAGCCAGCCGCAAGGCTCCGAACTCTTTTCCGCGGCCCTGCAAAAGTTCGGCCTGGAGCGCGGCGGAGTCCCATTCCTCGTGATTGACAACATCTATTTGGTCGGTTCGCAGGAAATCCCCGAACGTTTCCCGGGCATGGTGGAAACCTACCTGGCGCAAGGCGGGCTGGACTGGCCGAATCTGCCCGGGCTGGAGGGCGCCCTCCCTGCGGGGACTTCGCAGACTTCGCCCCCCGAGCCGCTCACGCCAGATTCGACTCACCTCGACAAAGCCTCCTGGCGTGAACGTTTCGCCCGCGACCCCCTGGGGAATTCCCTCTCCGTGGTCATACTGACGGGGATGCTGGGCGCGGCCGTCTGGGCTGTTGTCCTCTTCCGAAAACCGGACGGCGGCGCCAGCCTTAAAGACAATTGGAGCTGGGCGATCCTCGCTCTGTCCATCGCGGGGACGCTCGTGGCGGGCTACCTCGCCTACGTGGAAACCGCCCAGGTCGAGGCGGTCTGCGGTCCCGTCGGAGACTGCAACACCGTCCAGCAGAGCGAGTACGCGCGGCTGTTCGGCGTCCTGCCCATCGGAATGCTGGGACTGATCGGATACGCGGGCATCGTCATCGCCTGGGCGGTCGGCCGCTTCGCAGACGGTCAGCCCGGCAAATTGGCCGCGCTGGCCTTATTCGGGATGACCGCAGCGGGCGCGCTCTTCTCGATCTATCTGACCTTCCTCGAACCCTTCGTGATCGGCGCCACCTGCGCCTGGTGCCTGACCTCCGCGGTATTGATGACGGTATTGATGCTGCTGTCCGTCAAACCCGCCAAAGCCGCGCTTTCCCGGCCGTCTCACGTTGGCAAAAGCCGGGCGCTTCCGAAGCCGTCATTGCGTGGACATTAGAGAACGTCCGTTGCACGTCTAATTATTTTCAACCGACTACCTTACTTTGGGCCACTACCCAATCGGGCCAGACGCGTTTTGCAGTCTGGCCCGATTTTGTTCAGAGGCTGCGCTGCGCCCTCTTGGATGGGCATCTTGTTAATGTGACGTTAATCTTAACTTATCGTGACACTCGCCACTATGGTGAAATACTTCACAATAGTATTATCCACGCCATATATCCGTTTATTCGCATAAAGGCAACAACTGTATGATCTCCCCCACACTGAAATTGGAACTCAGCCAATTGGAAGCGGACTTCTGCTCGGCGCTTTCCGATCCCACACGCCTGCTCATCCTTTACGCGCTGGGCGAAGGCGCGCGCAACGTCAACGATCTGGCCGGCGAACTCGCCATTCCCCAGCCCACCGCGTCGAGACATCTCAAAGTCCTGCGCGACCGAGGGCTGGTGTGGACCACCCGGCAAGGCACAAGCGTCACCTATCAACTGGCCGACGCGCGCATATTGGAAGCCATAGACCTGCTCCGCAAGATCATGGGCGAACGGCTCGCCTACCGCGCAGGTTTGGTGGAAGAAACGATCGCCGAATAAATTTCAGTCAACAAGACTCTTTGGATGGAGAATGAATATGCAACCTAAGAAAGCCGCTCTCTACTTTCTTTTTGCCGGGCTGGCGTTGGTTCTAGCCGCCAGCGTGTACCTGGCAACCGCCACCCCCGTCAGCGCGCAATGCGGCTCGCAGGCTTCCTCCTGCAAGAACTGCCACGAAGTACAGGGACAGGATCCCGTCAACGCGGACGGGACGGGCTGGCACCAGTCGCACGCGTTTGGCGATTTCTGCTACATCTGCCACGCGGGGAATAATCAGGCAAAAGACAAAGCCGCCGCGCACGAGGGGATGGTGGCTCCGCTTTCGGACGTGAAGGCGGCCTGCCAGCAATGTCACGTGGCGGATCTGGACGCGCGCGCGAAGGTCTACGCGGACGCGCTGGGGGTGACGATCGGCTCGGGGTCCGGCGCGCCCGCTGCGGGGTCGTCGGACGCGGCGCCGCCCGTCAGCGCGGAGTCGGCTCCCGCGTCGGCGGCGGCGTCGAATCAATGCAATGAGATCGTCGTGGACGATCCGAACGCGGTCAACTACAAAGAGAACTACGACGCCATCGTGCTGGGCAAGAAGCCGGTCAATTGGGGCAACATGATCCTGCTGGGCATGATCGGTTTGCTGGCGGTCGGCGGCGGCGGGTACGTGATCACGCGCGAGAAACTGGTCAAGGTGAAGTTCGGCGATACGCGCACAGTGGACGAGGAGTATCCCGCCGACGTGGTGGAGATGCTGCCGAAGATCGCGGGGCTGAAGGCGGGCGCGCGCAAGTCGCTGCGCAACGTGCTGGATAGCAGGAAAGCCGACAAGGTGCTCGACCTGATTGAAGCGGTCACCGCAAAAGACGAGGAGGAACGATGAAATTCATCCTGGATTACATCCGCAAGGAAGAGTGGTCGCCGTATGTGGGGGGCGTGTTGCTGGGACTGGTGGGCATCGGCGCGGTCTGGGCCAGCGACAGCCTGCTGGGCGCGTCGGGCGCGTTCGAGAATTTGGCGGGCATGATCGGCAAGTGGGTCGCGCCCGCGGCGTTCGACAACATGTACTTCAACTTCATCATGCCGCCGGGCATCACCTGGGGCGTGTGGCTGTTGATCGGCGTGTTCTTTGGCGGGATGATCGGCGCGGCCACCAGCGGCACGCTGTTGTGGGGCAAGAAGGGCGCGGCGAACTCGGACGCGCAGTGGAAACGCATCTTCGGTCCGCAGGCGTGGAAGCGCTGGGCGCTGGCGTTCGTCGGCGCGATCATCCTGGAATACGCGGCGGGTATCGCGGGCGGCTGTACCAGCGGACTCGCCATCTCGGGCGGCATGTTGCTGGCTCCGGCGGCGTTCCTGTTCATCATGGGCATGTTCGCTTCGGGCATCGTCACCGCCCTGATCGTCTACCGGAAAAATTATTAGGAGGCTCGCATGGCATCCATCGTTCTCCCCCTGGTCTTCGGCGTCTTCTTCGGCTTCGCGCTGAACAAGGCCGGCCTGACCAAATACAACAAGATCGTGAACGTCTTCCGCTTCACCGACCTGGCGGTGTTGAAATTTATGATGACCGCGCTGGTCGTCGCGATGATCGGGTTGTACGGTCTGCGCGGACTGGGCCTGATCGAGTTCCCGAACGTCCCCTCGACCTATATCGTCGGCAATCTGATTGGAGGGCTGATCTTCGGCGTGGGCATGGCGCTCACCGGTTACTGACCAGGCACTTGCGCCGCCGGTGGCGGCGAAGGCAAACTCGATTATCTCATCCCCGGTCTGCTCGGCTTTTTGACTGGCGCCGTGATCTACGGCCTGACTTACCAGCAGGTGTTTCCGCAAATCTCCGCCTTGGCGAATCACGGCAACGCGGTCATCCCCGAACTGTGGAACGTCAGTCCCTTCCTGTTCATCCTGCTCTTCTCGCTGATCTCCCTCCTGTTGTTCTACCTGATCGACCGCGCGGGATGGCAGCGGAAGGACAGTGAGCAGTGATCAGTAAACAGTAAACAGTGAGCAGTAAGCAAGTTATCGGTGATGAAACACTGGAGTGATCTATGACACAAACGATCTCACGAAGAGATTTTCTGAAACTGGGCGCGGCGGGCGCGGGCGCGCTGGCGCTCGGATCCATGCTCCCGCCGAAAGTGGCACAGGCGGCGCGCGCCAACGGGCAATTGGACGCGGGCGGCAACGGCTACGTCCACAGCACGTGCGAGATGTGCGTCTGGCGCTGCGGCTTGATCGCCAAAGTGGTGGACGGGCGCGTCGTCAAACTGGACGGCAACCCCGAGCATCCGCACTCGCGCGGGAAACTCTGTCCACGCGGGCAGTCGGGGCTGATGAACACCTACGACCCCGACCGCGTGCTGACTCCGCTCGTGCGGATGGGCAAGCGCGGCGAGGGGCTGTTCCGCAAGGCGTCGTGGGACGAAGCGCTGGACATCGTCGCCTCGAACATGCTCAAGATCAAGGAGAAGTACGGCCCCGAGGCGATGGTCTTTTCGTCCACGCACAATTTGAGTCAGGTGCAGTTCGAGAATCTGCTGTACGCCTTCGGTTCGCCGAACTACGGCACGCAGCGCAGCCTGTGCTTCAACGCCATGATTACCGCCTTTCTGCTGACGTACGGCATCGAGGAACCGTCGCGGAAATATGATGACGTTGAGTTCATCCTGATGGTGGGACGCAACATGATGGAAGCCATCTCGACCTCCGAGACGGGCGAACTGGCGCACGCCCTCGACCGCGGCGCGAAACTGGTCTATCTCGACCCGCGCTACACCAAGACCGCCTCCAAAGCCACCGAGTGGATTCCGATCCGCCCAGGCACAGACTCGGCTTTCCTGCTGGCGATGATCAATGTCATCGTCTCGAACGAACTGGCGGACTGCGACTTCGTCAAGCAGTACGTCGTCGGCTGTGACGGCATCCAGGCTGAGATGCGGAAGTACACCCCGGCCTGGGCGGAGAAGATCACGGGCGTCCCCGCGGCGACCATCGAACGCATCGCCCGCGAATATGCCGCCGCCAAACACAACGCGCTGGCGCATCCCGGCTGGCGGACGTCCAACTTCGTCAACTCCTTCCAGACCGAGCGCGCCATCGCCACACTGAACGCGTTGAGCGGCAACGTGCTGACCCCCGGCGGATGTCTTTCTGCAGAGGTGGCGGCGGAGGGCGCCGGACTGGGCATGCCGAAACAGCCGCCCTATCCGCGCGTGTCCGCTTTGCGGCTGGACGGCGTCTCGTGGAAATATCCGCTCGTGCCGTTGAAGTTGGGCGTCTTCCAGGAACTGCGCGACGCCATCATCACCGGCGAACCGTACCAGGCGCACGGCTGGTTCATCTCGCGGCAGAATCCGATCCAATCCCTGCCCGACCGCAACAAAACCCTGCAAGCCTTCGGCAAGATGGACTTCATCGCCACCGTAGACATCATCATGAACGACACGGCCTGGTTCTCGGACGTGGTCCTGCCCGAAGCCTCGTACCTTGAACGCTACGACCCGCTCCTGCCCGTGGACGGCAAAGCCTACATCCGCCAGCCCGTCGTCGAGCCGCAGGGCGAAGCCAGGTCCGCGCTGTGGATCTACAAACAGCTGGGCGAGCGTCTCGGGCTGGGCGATTTCTTCCAATACGAAGACGAAGAAGATTACATCCGCCAGCAATTGAAGCCTTTGCGCGTCAGCCTCGAGGAAGTGAAGGAAAAAGGCTACGCGGAAATGCCGGAAGAACCCAAAGGCGAGATTACCTTCAACACGCCCTCGGGCAAGATCGAAGTCTATTCCGAGACGCTGAAGAAGGCGGGCTTCTCGCCCTGGCCCACCTGGGAGGAACCTCCCGCGCCGAAGGAAGGCGAGTTCTACCTGCTGACCGGCAAGGTGGCGCAACAGACGCAGTTCGGCACGCAGAACAACCAGTTGCTGCACAAATATTCCGACGAGCCGCGCCTGTGGATGAACGCCAAAGTCGCCGCGCAAAACGGCTTGCAGGACGGCGACTGGGTGGAGGTCGTCAGCGAAGTCGGCAAGGTCTACATTCCCCTACTCGCCACCGAAGCCATCCGCCCCGACTGCGTATACCTGACCCCGGGCTACGGTCACCTCTCGAAAGGGCTGACCACCGCCCACGGCGTCGGCGCGAGCGATTCGGCGCTGCACGTCACCTACACCGACCCGGTCAGCGGCGGGCAGGCACTCAGCCAGACCTTCGTCACGGTGAACAAGGCTTAGAGGTGAATTATGACTGACATCAAACATCACGCGTATCTCTTCGACGCCACGCGCTGTATTGACTGCCGCGCCTGCATGGTGGCTTGCAGTGTGGAAAACAACATCCCGATGAACAAGACCCGCATCTGGGTGGCGGGGCTGGGCGTGAAGGGCGAATTCCCCAATTTGCAGCGCAGTACGATGGTCTATCACTGTATGCACTGCGCGCATCCCGACTGCATGTCGGCTTGTCCGGTCGGCGCGTACACCAAAGCCGAAGACGGACCCGTCACCTATAATCCCGACAAGTGCATCGGCTGCCGCTACTGCATGAACGCCTGTCCGTTTGGCGTGCCGCACTTCGATTACGACAAAGGCTTGATTGACGGCGCCTTCATTGACAAATGCACCTTCTGCCCGCAGCGCATCTACAACGGACAGGAACCCGCCTGCGTGCAGACCTGTCCCACCGACGCGCTCGAATATGGCGACCGCGACGAACTGATCAAGCGCGCGCACGAACGCATCGCCGCGCACCCCGGGCGTTACATTGACCACGTCTACGGCGAGTTCGAAAACGGCGGCACGTCCTATCTGATTCTCTCGCATGTGCCGTTCGAGCAATTGGGTCTGCCCACCCTGCCCGAGACGCCCATCAACGAGGTCAGCGAAAAGGTGATGGCGATGACCATTCCCTTCGCGCTTGGTTGGGGCACGGTGTTGACCGCCGTCAGCGCGGGCGCGGCGCTGTATGAGAAAAAGAAGAACGGGAAAGCCGCGGAAGAGAAAGCGGAGCCGGCGGAGACATCCAAATGAAGCTCAATCTCACCCTCCCAAAGTTCCTCCGCATCGGGACTCTCCCGCTCGTCCTGATCGTCCTGGCGGCAATCGCCTTCGTCGTGGCGATGGCGCGCTACGCCTACGGCATCGGCGTCATCAGCGACCTGAGCTATTCCTACCCCTGGGGCTTCTGGATCAGCTTTGACCTGTTCACGGGCGTGGTCATCTCCAGCGGCGGCTTCCTCATGGCTGGCACGGTGTACATCCTGCGCATCAAGGAATTTCAACCGCTGCTGCGCCCCGCCGTGTTGACCGCCTTGCTCGGCTACATCATGGTCGCCGTCGCCCTGCTGGTGGACCTCGGCCAGCCGCTGCGCATCTGGTACATGATGATCTATTGGAATCACACCAGCGTGCTGCTCGAGATCGGCATCTGCGTGATGAGTTACCTGACCGTGCTGGCGATTGAGTTCGCGCCTGTTGTGATGGAGCGTTTCCCCAAACTGCACAAAGCGGCGCATTTCATCCACAAGTTCATCATGCCGTTTGTGATCCTCGGCGTCGTGCTTTCCACGTTACACCAATCCTCGCTCGGCTCGCTGCTCCTTATCCAGCCGCAGAAACTCCATCCGCTCTGGTGGACTCCCATCCTGCCGATCCTGTTCTTCGCTTCCGCCATCGCGGTCGGGCTGGCGATGATCATCCTCGAATCCTCGCTCAGTTCACGCTACTTCCAGCGCGGTCTCGAAATGCACCTGCTGGCGAAACTCGCCAAAGCGATTCCCGTGGTTCTGGTCGTCTACGCCCTCATCAAATTCGGCGACTTGATCGTCGCGGGCGACCTCGGCTATCTCTTCACCAGCGGTTGGATGAGCGTCCTCTTCTGGGCGGAGATTCTCGTTGGCGTGGTCTTCCCGATCGTCTGGTTCTCCGTCGAAAAGAATCGCGTCAATCCCAACGCCCTGTTGACGGGCGCGGTCGTGACCCTGCTCGGCTTGATCCTCAACCGCTTCAACGTCAGCTGGTTCGCGGTCAAACACCCCGACCCGCTGTTCTACCTCCCGACCTTCATGGGCAACGTCAAATACTTCCCGACCCTGCCCGAAGTCGCCGTCTCCATCGGCATCTTCTCGGCGGGCATCCTGGCCTTCGGGCTGATCGCCAAATATTTCCCCGTCTTCGAAGACGAGGGCCACGCAGCCCACGCGGGAGATTGACCCGAGTCCGCAGTTTGAAGGTTGAAAGTTCAGGTTACAATTCACGGGTTACGCAAAGCGTCTCCGCAATACGTAACCCGTGATTGTTTAACACCACATCTTTAACCCACAATATGTAACTTGTAACTTGTAACCTGTAACCTGTAACTTGCATCCATGCGCCCGTCCTTCTTCCATCACCTGCACCCGCCCACCATCCCCGCCGCGCAAGCGCGCTGGCGTCACACTTTGGGCGCGGGCGGGACCGCCGTCTTCCTCCTGCTCATCCTCGGCGTGACGGGCATCCTGGAGATGTTCTACTACATCCCGAATCCAGAGGAAGCCGCGCTCTCGGTGCAGACCATCACCTATCACGTCCCCTTCGGCGGATTCGTCCGCAACCTGCATTATTGGTCGGCGCAATTGCTGATCATCGTTTCGGCAATCCACCTTTTGCGCGTCATCTTCACCGCCGTCTACGCCCCCCCGCGCCGCTTCAACTACCTGCTCGGGTTGGCGCTTTTCGTCCTCGCCATCATGCTCGATTTCACGGGCTACATCCTGCGCTGGGACGTGGACATCTGCTGGCCCCTCACCACTGGGACCAACCTGCTCAAGACGATCCCGCTCATCGGCGGCTTTCTCTTTCGCCTCGCCATCGGCGGAGGAGAAGCCTGCCAGACCGCCCTGACTCGCTTTTACACCTGGCATCTCTTCGGCTTGACCGTCCCCATCGTCGTCCTCGGCGTCTGGCACATTTTCCGCGTCCGCCGCGACGGGGGGATTGCCGCGCCGCCCGCTAATCTGTTCCTCCGCCGCGCCCGCGTCCCGCGCAACGAACTCGTCCGCCGCGAAGTTTTGACGATGTTCGCGGTCGGCATCCCGCTGATCCTGCTCGCCGCGCTCGTCCCCGCGCCGATCGCCCCCGCCATGACTGGCGTTCCCAGTCCCACCGACGAGGCGCGCGCGCCGTGGTTCTTCCTGTGGGTGCAGGAAATGCTCAAATGGGGCGACCCGTTCATCTTCGGCGTGCTGATCCCGCTTGGCATTCTCGCCGTCCTCGCCCTCGTCCCGTATGTTTTTCCCCAACCCGCCGACCAGGACATTGGCCGCTGGTTTCCGAAATCCAACCGCCTGGCGCAGAGCGTCGTCGCGCTCATCGGCCTTTTCATTCTCATCCTCACACTCGCAAATCGATAACCACCATTACCCAATTACCAATTACCATCTCCCCCATGCGCCGCCTCCTCGCTCTCGCCTCCTTTCTCCTGCTCCTCGCCCTGCTCTTCGTCTGGCTGTGGGAATCTCGCCAGCCCAAAGCGGTTGAACTGATCCCCGTCATTTCAGGTCAGCCCGAATACTGCCTGACCTGTCACGCGGACTTGCCCGAGATCAGCGCCTCGCACCCGATTAAGACTTTCGGCTGTGTCAGTTGTCACGGCGGGGAGCGACTCGCCCTCGACGCGGACCTGGCGCACAGTTCCATGCGCGGGGGCGCGAACCCATCCGATTTGAGCGTCGTCGAAGCCTCGTGCGGCGGAAGCGCCTGTCACAGCGGCAGCGAAGCGGACCAGCGCGACCACATCCAGCGCGTGACAACCAGCATCCAATCCACCTACGCGGGCGCGATTGCCAGCATCCGCTACACCTTCGGCGCGCAACCGAGTTTGACTCCAATCTTCGGAATCTACGCCGTGACCGACGAGGACTCGAAAACGGGCATCACGTCGCTGCTGGCGTTTGACCCGTCGCGCGAGACCAACCCGTCCATCAAAAAATTCGCCGAGAACTGTTTGACCTGTCACATCAACGCCGCGCCGCGCGAAGGCGAAGCCTATGCCCGTCAAACCGGCTGCGCCGCTTGTCATTCCATCGGGGAACATAAATTGTCAACCGCCATCCCCTACACCCAGTGCAACGCCTGTCACAACCGCGGCAACTACGACCTGCGCGCGATGACCTTCGTCGAGCGCGCCGATCATCCGACAAAACGCGTCGAAGATTACTACCAGCCAATCGCCCAGTTCACCCGCTGCGAATACACCCTCGACTGCGTGGACTGTCACACCCGCGCCGAGGCCATGGGCGACGGCGACCTGCACGCCAGCCAGAAGGACGTCCAATACACTCAATGCAAAACCTGCCACGGCACGTTGACCGAGTTGCCGCTGACCAAAACCCTGACCGACCCGAACGACATCGCGTTTCGGATGGCTCAACTGAATCCCATCGTCAACCTTCAACTGGGCGACACGATTCTCGTCACCGAAAAAGGCGAGCCGCTCTGGAACACGCGCGTCCTCCCCGACGGAACCTACGAAATGATCGGCAAAGCGACCAGCCAGTATTTCACCTTCCGCCCCGTGATGGGCAGCGGCTGCACTCAAAACGGCGCCGACCAATCCTCGTCGTACTGCCACGAGTGCCACGCGGTGGAGCGCTGACATGACCCAACCCTCCCGCCGCGACTTCCTCAAACTCGTCCGCGCTGGACTGCTCTACCTGAGCGGCGCGCTCGCCATCGGCGGCTTGCTGCGTTTCCTGGATTTCGACGCCCATCCCGCGCCGAAAACGGAATTCGACCTCGGTCCCGCTTCGGACTTTCCCCTCGGCTCGCGCACGCTTCTCGCGGACCCGCCAGCCGTTCTGCTCCACACCCAAAGCGGATTCTCCGCCCTGAGTTTGGTCTGCACCCACCTCGGCTGCGCCGTCGAACCAAGCGCGGACGGATTCGCCTGTCCCTGTCACGGCTCGCGCTTCGACGCGGCGGGCGGAGTCTTGCGCGGCCCGGCGCAAAAATCCCTGCCCGCCCTGCGCGTCGAATTGACCACCGACGGCCGTCTCCTTTTACACACCGACTGAGCCTGGCGATCCAGCCGTGACAATCATCCCTTGAAATGCCGTGATTTGTCCATTCTCATCGGGATAAAATCGGTATACACTTAAATCGCTCCGAAGCCTGTCCGCCTAAACCTTTGGCATGGCGGCAGGACAGTACCGCAAGGCCGCGTACCAGGTGAAAGCGGAAACGCCTTCATCCCCCGCATCGGAAAGGAGAGCCGCAGACCCAGCGACGAGGCCGTCTCTTTTTTCCGCGAGACAGCCTCGTTTTATTTTGGAGACGCCATGGAACTTCAAGCCCTGCTCGAAAAATCCGCCTCGCGCCATTCCCACCTCTGTCCGCGCCAGATCCTCGGCGTGCGGCTGGGACTGCTCGGCATGAAGACCCTCGGCTTCGACGAGCCGCCCGCCAAAAAACGCCTGCTGGTCATCGTGGAAAGCGACGGCTGCTTTGCGGACGGCGTCATCGCCGCCACAGATTGCGCCGTCGGTCACCGCACCCTGCGCGTGGAGGACTACGGCAAGACCGCCGCGACGTTCATAGACACGCTCACCGGCCGGGCGATGCGCGTCGCGCCCGCCCTCGACGTCCGCGAACGGGCCGGCCTCCACGTCCCCGACGAGCCGCGTCGTTACTTTGCCCAGCTGCGCGCCTACCAGTCCATGCCCGACGCGGAAATGTTCAGCGTGACTCCTGTGTCGCTGACCGTGCCGCTGGAGGCCATTCTCTCCCGCCCCGGCGCGCGCGTCAACTGCGACGCGTGCGGCGAGGAGATCATCAACGAGCGGGAGACCCTGCGCGGCGGACTCGTCCTCTGCCGCGCCTGCGCGGGAAACGCGTACTACGCCGCCGCCGAAGCCGCGTCCCTGTCCTTCGCGCTGACCGAGCGCCGTCCGCAGTTCGCGTGAATCCGCGGCCGGGGGAAATCCGCCCGGCGCGGGCGCGCCCGGGACAGTCAGGCGGAGGCGAAGCGCAAGTCACGACAGGAAGCGCGTCACCAGCCAGTATATGCCCGCAGAGAAAAGCATGGTAGCCGGGATGGTTAAAATCCAGGCCATGAGGAATTCCTGCGCCATCCCCCAGCGAACTTTATTGACCCGTTCCGCCGCGCCGACGCCCATGATGGAGGTTTGAATCACCTGGTTGACGCTGACCGGCCCGCCGAAAATGGACGAGACGAAGATCACCAGCGACGCGGTCACCTGCGTGGCGAAGCCGTCCATGGGACG
The DNA here is from genome assembly GCA_017312345.1 of Candidatus Denitrolinea symbiosum. Lineage (NCBI taxonomy): Bacteria > Bacillati > Chloroflexota > Anaerolineae > Anaerolineales > Anaerolineaceae > Candidatus Denitrolinea > Candidatus Denitrolinea symbiosum. The sequence continues at coordinate 122,922 of BLAA01000003.1, forward strand.
GATCTTGTAGAAGAATAAACCGCCGACCGAGCGGGTCAACTTCCAACCGCCCAGCGTGGTGCCCAGCGACAACGCCAGCCCGATCAGCGCAGTGACCCAGAGCGGGACGGAGAAATCCGAGAGCAGACCGCCCGCGACCAGCGCGAGCGTGACGATGCCCATGCTCTTCTGACCGTCGTTGCTGCCGTGGTTCAAACCCAGGGCGAAGGCGGTCAAGACCTGGCCGCGCTTGAAGAAGTCATTAATGCGCGGCGTGGAATTTCGAGCGAGCCACAGGATGGCGCGCAGCAGGGCGAAACCGGCCAGGAAACTGACCGGCGGGGAGACGGCAAAGTAGAGCGCCACCTTGCCGAGGCCGTTCCAATACACCGCGTCCGCGCCGGCCCGCACGAGGATCGCCCCCAGCAACCCGCCAATCAAGGCGTGCGAGGAACTGCTCGGCAACTTGAAATACCAGGTGACGAGATTCCACAAAACGGCGGAAGCCAGCGCCGCCGCGAGGACCGCCTGGTTGACGGCGTGAGAATCCACCACGCCGCTCCCGATGGTCTTCGCCACCCCCGTCCCAAACAGGAACGGTCCCAGGAATTCGGCCAGGGCGGTCAGGCCCAACGCCACGCGCGGAGAATAGGAGCGCGAGGAGATCAAGGTGGAGACCACGTTCCGCGAACCGTGCGCCCCGTTCAGAAAACTAAAGGCAAACGCCAACAGCGCGACCGCGAAGATCATGGGCTGAGTCTGTCCTGCGCTCCCGCCATCAGGTGATCTTCACAACGATGTCGGCGATCACATTGGCCGCCTCGTCGCCGCGGTCGGCGGCGTTGCTCAAATGACGATAGACCTCGCGCATCTTCAACATGCTGACCACATGCTGGATGTCCTCCACGTCGCTGAACAGGTCGGCCAGCGCTTCACGATAGACTCCCTCCACGCGGTTTTCGAGCGCCTTGGCGCGCTGGGCATGTTCGTTCGCGACGCCGGGGTGCTTCTCCAGCCGCTCCACCGCCTGAAACAGCTCGTACGCCGCGTCCCTCAGCAGGGAGGCCATGCGCTGCATGTACGTGGTCGGCTCCACCTTCAAAATCTCCATCTCGCTGACGGTGCTGTAGGCGTAGTCAATCACGTCGTCAATGGTGCGCGAAAGCGCGAACAGGTCCTCCCGGTCGAAGGGCGTGACGAAGGTGCGGTTCAACTCGTCAATAAAAATACGACGGACCTCGTCCGCTTCCTTTTCCTTCGCCGTCAGCAAGTTCGAGTCGGCCGGGTCGCGCGCGGCGAGATACCGGCAGAGAGCTTCCATGCCTTCCAGCGTCAACGAGGCCTGGTCGTGGATCAATTTAAGAAAAACATCCTGCCGTTTCCTGAATAAATTACGCATGTCAACTCCTTGATTGTCTGACGCCCGTTCTAAAACCTAACGACTCTGTCATGGAACATCCCTCAATATACCGTATAATTCGAGCCATGAGCGCTGAATTCTTTGAAGCCATCCGGGCCGGCGACCGCGACCAGGTGGAACGCCTCCTGATGATTGACGCGCGCCTGATCCACGAACGGGAAAACGGTCTCAGCCCCGTCATGGCGGCCGCCCACCAACTCAAACCGCAGCTGGCGGAATTCCTCGCCGACAAAACCGTGGCGCTCACCGTCTTCGAAGCCGCCGCCATCGGCCGCATTCCCCACCTCGTGCGCCTGCTGGCCCGCAACCTGGACCTCGTCAACCAATTCGCCGAAGACGGCTTCCAGCCGCTCGGACTGGCCTGCTTCTTCGGTCACCTCGAAGCGGCGGAATACCTTGTGCGGGCGGGCGCGGCCATCAACATGCCGTCGAACAACGAACTGCGCGTCACGCCGCTCCACTCCGCGGCCGCCGGGCGGCACGCGCCGGTCGTGAAAATGCTGCTGAAACACGGGGCCATTCCCAACGTCCGCGACCGAAACGGATGCACCCCCCTCCACGCCGCGGCCGCCAACGGCGACGTCGAATCCATCCAGCTCCTCATCCTCCACGGCGCCGACATCCACATCCGTTCGAACGACGACAAATTCCCCGCCCAGCTCGCCGAAGAGAAGGGACACCAACTCGCCGCGGAGATCCTGAAACGCGAGATCACCAAACGTTTCCGCCCCGTTTCCTGAAGTTCAGCCGCGCGCCCGAAAATCCACGCTCATGGGGCGAAGATCGAACGCCGGCGCCATCCCATTCGCCAACTCCGCAACCGCCTGTCCCGTGCCGGGGCCCAGCGAGAGACCGAGCATGGCGTGTCCCGTCGCCAGGATCAAATTGCCATGCCTCGGCGAAAACCCGATCATCGGGACGCCGTCGGGCGTGATCGGGCGCAGGCCGGCCCAGGTCTCCTGAATCTCCAATTTTTCGTCCAACCGAAGAAACTCACGCGCAAACCCCTCCAGCCGCGCGATCCAGCGCGGGTCTGGCTTCGTGCTGTAAGTCCCCACCTCCAGCCGCCCCGTGACGCGAATGCGGTCGCCCAGCGGCGAGACGGCCACGCGGCGGTCTCCGAGCATAAGCGCGTGACGCGGCATATTCCGAACCGCCAACGCGGTGAGACTGTACCCGCGCCCCGGCTGGATGGGGATATCGAGGCCGAGGCCGCGCGCCACAGCGGGAGTCCACGCGCCCGCGGCCAGCACGACCTGCTCCGCTTCGAACTCCCCCGCGCGGGTTCGCACAGCCCGGACCTTCCCCTCCGCTTCGACGAATCCCGTCACGGACGCGTCCGCGTGCGTCCCCGCGCCCATCTCGCGGACGCGTTTCCCCAGCGCGGCGAGGAACAGCCCCGGGTCGAGGTGCGCGTCGCCCGTGTAATGCACCCCGCCGATCACATCCTCCCGCGCGGCAGGCTCCACATCCTGCACGGCAACTTTATCGTACACGCGGACGGAAATCCCATGCGCCCGCATAAACTCGGCTTCCCGCTGCGCTTCATGAAACGTGTCTTCGCTTTTGAACAGATTGAGAAATCCCATCTCGCTATAATGACAGTCGAAGCATTCCTCGGCGATCATGCGCGCGAAATTCTCCGCGCTCAACCGGCCGAGTTCGTACAACGGTTTGACGCTGCGGCTGACGTTGTCCTGGTTACAGGCAAGCACAAAACGAAGCAGCCACGAAAGGTAACTCGGCGAGAGACCGATCTTCATCCCAAACGGACTTCGCGCCGGATCGAGCATCCACTTAAGCGCGCCGGTCGCCACCCCCGGCGCGGCCAACGGGATGATGTGACTCGGCACGATGTGTCCCGCGTTGCCCGAGCCGCTGCCTTTGCCGATCTCTTTCGCGTCAACGATGGTAACCTTGCGCCCCGATTTGAGGAGATAGTAAGCGCAGCACAACCCGATCGGTCCGCCGCCGATGATCAATACATCACATTTTAAACTCATGTTGTCTCCTTAAAACTTTTAACCTTTGACCAATTCGCGTCAAAAGTTAGAGGCTCAGATCCCTCTCCCAAACGGGTCGCGCTCGTCCACCAGCAGCGTCCCCTCAGACATGACCCACGCCTCGCCGGTAATGGTCGGGACGATCTTTTCGCCGTCAAGTTGGACGCTCCCCTCGAAGACGCTGCCGACGACGCTTTGCTGCCGCCAGGTCTGGCCGGCCTTCAATTTCCCGTCGGAGTACAAACAGGCGAGTTTTGCGCTCGTGCCGGTCCCACACGGGGAGCGGTCGTAGGCTTTGCCGGGGCAGAGGACGAAACTCCTGCTGTCCGCGTCGGGCGTGGACGCGAACAACTCCACGTGGTCAATCTCCGCGCCGCCCGCGCCGGTGACGCTTCCCGCGCTCAACCGCTCGCGGACGCACCACGCGAAGTCGGTCAGCGCTTCCAGGTTCGACATGTCCACCTCCAGGCCGTGATCGTGGACGAGGAAGAACCAGTTGCCGCCCCAGGCCACGTCGCCGTGGATGATCCTGCCGTCTATTTCGATGGGGACATGCGCGAGGTGACGGTAGGCGGGGACGTTGCGGACAGAGACTTTGTTTGGATATTCGTCATTGCGAGCCGAAGGCGAAGCAATCTCCTCATCGGCGAGGGGATTGCTTCGGCGCTCGCTGTCGCTCGCTCCTCGCAACGACGAATCATGCAGAGTCGCTTCGACAACCCCAACGGGAGTCTCCACGCGAATCACGCCAGGCTGAACCTTGTCCAGATAAGACAGCGAGGCGATCAGGCCGATCGTCCCGTGTCCGCACATGCCGAGGTAGCCGACGTTATTAAAGAAGATGACGCCGAACTGGCAGGTCGGGTCGGCGGGCGGGACGAGGTACGCGCCGACCAGCACGTCCGAGCCGCGCGGTTCGAGGAGTACGGCGCGGCGCAGGTCGTCGTGACGCGCTCTCAGCGCGGATAACCTATCGGCCACGGAACCCGCTCCGAGGTCGAAGGGAAGCGAGAGGACGAGGCGGGTCGGTTCGCCGCCGGTGTGAGAGTCGAGGAATGGAATACGTTTCATATTTTTTTCAACACAAAGGTCACGAAGTACTCAAAGGTGGATTGAGTGATGGTCGAGATTCTTTGCTTTCGATTATCACGGCGATAGTCGAAAGGAAGTCGTCACATTGCGCCAACCAACAAACCTTCGTTGCCTTTGTGCCCTTCGTGTTTAAATGCTCTTAAAGATCTTCTCGAATTCGGCGCGGTCTTCGTCGGCGAGAGGGAGCAGGGGCAGGCGGGGAGCGCCGACGGGGATGCCGAGCAGTTCGCAACCGAGTTTTACTTTTTGCAGATAACTGCCGCTTTCCACGCTGCGGAGGAGGGGCATGAGTTTGTCCATGCGGGCGCGGGCGGTGACGAAATCCCCGGCGAGGGCGGCTTCGAGGACGTCGGCATGTTGACGCGGCGCGCAGGAGGCCGCGCCGCCGATCCACGCGGTCGCGCCCCAGAGGAAGTAGTCGAGGGCCTGGTCGTCGGAGCCGCAGACGATCTGGTAGCGGTCGCCGTAGCGGGCGCGCATGGCGTAGACGCGCGACATGTCGCTGGAGGCTTCCTTGATGCCGATGACGTGGTCGTATTGGGTCAGGCCGTCCATCACGTCGAAGCCGACTTCCGTCCCGGCGCGCCAGGGGAAGTTGTAAAGCACGATGGGAATTTTGACGGCGCGCGCGACGGCTTCGTAGTGCGCCAGCAGTTCGCGCTGGCTGGGACGCGAGTACGGCGGGACGGCGACCATCAGCGCGTCGTAGCCCATCCGCTCGGCGGCCTGCGAATAGCGGATCACATCGCGGGTCGCGCCGCTGTTCGTCCCGGCGATGAGCGCGACGCGGTCGTTGACCTTGTCCTTGACGAATTGGAAGATGTCCAGCCGTTCCTGATCGTTGAGGGCGTAGACCTCGCCCGTGGTCCCGCCGGGGACGAGGTCGCTGATTTTATTCTGGATAAGATATTCGATGAGTTGTTCGAGGACAGGGTAGTTGATGGATTCGTCCGCGTGGAAGGGGGTGACGATGGGGGCATAGATTCCTTGTAGGCGCATGTTGTCTCCTGTGGGTGGCGTTCGACGCTGAAAGTTTACTTCGCCCAGCGAAAGCAGGCAAGAGCGAATTGAGGCGAGGGTCAATTGGGACGGGTAGGGACGATCAGCAGATGAAAAGAGGATAGAAGTCGCTTCGGAACGGGCGATCAGCGGCTATTTAAGCGGACAGCCGCCCCACCGCAGGCGCGGTGTAAGCGGATGGATAGCGCGCAAGTCGCGCATTCATGGATAAGCGTCAGGGCGTGGGAGAGGCTGGGGCAGGCAAAGACGGCGTCTCGGTCGGCGGAGGCGGCGTCTCCGTCGGGGGAAGAGGCGTCTCCGTCGGGAAGACGGTCGGTTCGAGCGTGGCCGACGGCGGAATGGTCGCGCTCGGCTCCAGCGTGGACGTGGGGAATTCGATCTGGATGGGCGTGGCCGAAGGCGTCAGAGTGGCGACGTTGGGAACCCACAAGCGCTGCCCCGCGCCGATAAAATCAGAGACGAGGCAATTGGCCTGTTTCAGCTGCGTCACGGTGACGCCATAAAGCGCGGCGATGCGGTAAAGCGTGTCGCCAGGCTGGACGACGATCTGGATCCAGCCGAAGGGCGGGCCGCACGGGATGGGCGTGAACGTCGGCGGGATGGCGGGCGCAGGGACGTAAATGCCGTAGCCGGGCAGCAGCGCGGCGACCGTGAGACAGTTGGCCTGGACGAGCGCGGCGGGAGATGTCTGGTAGCGCGCCGCGAGGATGTCGAGCGTGTCGCCAGGCAAGATCATCACCAGAATCCAGCCGGGCGGGGGCAGGCAATTTGCGGGCGGGGGCGGCGAAGCGGTGACGGTGGGAGTCTCGGTTGCGGTGGGAGGAGAGGCCGTGACGAGGTCGGTCGGCGCGGACGTTGCGGCCGGGCGCGTCGCCGTCGGCGTGGGAGGCGGCTGGAGGACGTATCCCTCCGCCAGCGCCAGCGACATGCCTCCGACGATGATGAGGACAGACAGGATCGCGAGGAGGAGTCCCGATCCCAACTGCCGCAGTCCCCGCATGGTTTACCTCTTGCCCGCTTTGGGAGAATGCGCGATCGGCAGCAGCACGCTGAACGTGGAGCCGACGCCCGGCTCGCTTTCCACCCATATACGCCCGTGCTGGGATTCGGTCAACGTCCTGGCGATGGACAGTCCCACGCCCGTATCGCCCACGCCCTGGATGAGGACGTTGTCGGCGCGATAGAGGCGGGTGAAGACGCGCGGCAGGTCTTCGGGGCTGATGCCGCCGCCCGAATCGGTCACCTGGATGAGGACGTATTCCTGGTCCTCCTCCATGCGGGTTTTGACCTTCAAAGTGACGTTGCCTTCGAGCGGCGAGGCCGCGCCCGCGTTCTGCAACAGGTGAATGAGAATCTGCTGGAGCGCCTCGCGGTCCGCGTGGATGGGCGAAAGCGACCTGGGCAGGTCGAGGCGCAGGCTGATGTTGCGCTCGCGGATCTGGCTGCTGGTGTACGACACGGCGTTGTCAATGATGCCGTTCAGGTCCACCGCTTCGGATTTAAGGTCCGCCAGCCCCGATTCGAGCGTGGTCATCTGGATGAGGTCGTCAATCAGGCTGCCGATGCGCTCGGTGGAGGCCTTGACGCGCTCCACAAATTTCCGCTGGAGCGCGCCGAGGATTCCCACCGACTCGCCCAACAGCAGGTCGGTATACCCGATGATGGAAGACATCGGCTGGCGGAGTTCCTGCGAGATGGAGGCCACCACCTCGGCCTGCTCGTTCGAGCGGTCGGAGCGCCCCCCCTGTTCCAGTTCGAGGACGCGCATGTTGGCCTCGGCCAGTTGGTTTTGCAGGCGCGCCACGTCTTCGAGCGTGATGCGCAGTTCCTTTTCCAGTTGATTGATCTCGGCCGCGCCGCGCGGCTTTTTGGCCTCGCGCAGGTCGGCGAGTTCCGCTTCCAGTTCCGCGAGACGCGTCTGCGCGGCCGCCGTCTCGGCGCTGGACGCGGGGGACTCGCGCGCCTCGGCCAGTTCGCGCGTCAACTGCTCGTTCTGCATCTTGAACTGCGAGAGCTTGGTCAACGCCTCCTCCAGCGACCGCTGGGTGGCCTGCTCCTTCTGCTGGAGCGAAGTCACCTGCTGGCCGCGCTGGACGATGGAGACGAGCGCGGCGGCGATGTTCGCCAGGAAAGCCTGGTCTTCCGCGCTCCACAGGCGGTTGGAATACGGCGAAAGCAGGATGATACCGCCGATGGATTCCTTTTCCTTCGTCAGCATCGGGACGCTGATCAGGTTGCCCGGGTTGCCGAGGCCGAGCGCGTCGCCCAGTCCCTTGATATCGGCTGAAGTGCCGCTGGCCGGCAGGCGCAGCGGACGTCCGCGCTGGAGGGCGTTCGCCAGCATCGGGACGGCCGTCTTGCTCAGGTTGCCGCCTTCGAGCGGCTCCTCGCGAATCAGGTCGTAGCCCGAAGCGATCTGCAGCTGGGTCTTGTTATCGGTCAGGAAAATGAGGAAGCACAGGTCGGCCAGCATGGTCTGCGCGATGGCGCGCGTCACGGCCTGGCTCATCTTGGAGGGATTGGTCTCCGCCGCGAGGTCGAGCAGGGCGTGGAAGGTCTTCGGGTCGGCGCTGTACCGCCGGCGTTCGGGGACCGAGGCCTCCTGCTTCACCGAGACGGGCTGAACCGACGGCGCGGGAAAGCGCTGGGGAAGCGTCATCAAAATGGGATAGGCGGCCAGGTACGCCAGCCGAACCACGCCGGGGAAGTCTCCGCTCGAACGGTCGCCCCACATATAGACCATGTGTCCCGCGAAGGCCAGGATCAAAAAGGCGAGGCCGTTGCCCCATCCGCTCGGACGGCGGACGAGCAGGATGAGCGCGCCGATCAGCGTCATCCCGATGGAGGCCATCTGCCACAGCCCGTCCTGCAAAGTGGCGTTGAACGGGACCTGCGCGCCGGGCTGCACGGCCAGGCTCAGGACCGTCACCGAGGCGATCAGCAGGTTCAGCAGCGCCGCCACCGAATCCGCAGCGCGGCTCGGTTCGGGGAAGGCCCACAGCCACGTCACCCACACCAGGCCGAGGAGGACAAAAGCGCGGTCCAGCGGCGGAAGCATCACGTTCAGGTTCAAGACCTGCTGCCAGCCCAGCGCGCTGACGAGAAACATCAGCAGGTTCAGGGCGAGCAACACCCCCAGCCCCACCATCGTCCGCCGCGCCTGGGGGAACTCGCTCGAACGCCAATGGTTGAACGCGCTCTGCAGCGCGCCCGCGATGGAAAACGCCAGCACCAGGTGATAGATCACGCTGCCCTGCTGGGTGGTCATAAACGAAAAAATTTGACTCGAAAGGGAGGTCATACGCGGTCAATTATACTGCCATTCAAAGGATATAATTGCCGCGATTCTGCGCGTGGATTATGCGGATTTTCGCGCAAAAAATTTTACAACCATGCGGACGCGTCTCCCCAAACTCCTCATCCTGCTCGCGGTCGTCGGACTCATCGCGGCCCCCGCGCTTTTCTCCGCGTCTGGAGAAGTCCGCCGCGCCGACGCGGCCCTCGCTTCGGGACATCCGCTCGAGGCGGCCGCGTCGCTCGAACGGGCCTCCATCCTGCTCTTCTGGCGCGCCGACCTGACCGAGCGCGCGGGACGCGCCGCCTTCGCAGGCCGCGACTTCGCCTCGGCCGCGCGCCTGCTCGCTTCGGCAAAGTCCCTCTCTGTGGACGGCTGGCGTGACCTCGGCGCGGCATACTATGCGCAGGGCCGCTTCGACGATTCCGCGGACGCGCTGGAGCACGGCCTCGAAATTTACGGGCCGCAAACCGCCCTCCTCCGTCAACTCGCGCTGGCGCGCAACGCGCAGGGAGACTTCGAGGGCGAACTCGCCGCCCTGCAAGAGTTCATCGCGCTGGACGGCTCGGATGCGGCGGTCCGTCACCGCGCGGGATTGCTGCTCGCCGTCTACGATCCCAACGAGGCGCTGGCCGAACTGACCGTCTCCGCGCAACTCGACGCGCAGTACGATCCCGAATTCCAGACGATGCGCTCGGCGCTCAACCTGGCGTTCATCGAGACGGACGAAGCGCGACGGCTGACAGTCATCGGGCGCGGGCTGGGACTGGTGCAGGAGTGGACGCTGGCGCGCGAGGCCTTCCAGCGCGCCGTCCGCGCGGACGGGGAAAACGCCGAGGCGTGGGCCTGGCTCGGCGAGGCCGACCAGCATCTCGGTCAGGATGGAAGCGAAGCGTTGGCGCGCGCCGCGTCGCTCGATCCGTTCTCCGCCAGCGTCCGCGCGTTGTACGGTCTCTATTGGAAGCGGCGGGACGATCCGCAGCGCGCGCTGGTCCAGTTCCAGTGGGCGGCGGCCATCGAGCCGAACAATCCCGCCTATCTCGCCTCGCTCGGCGACGCGTACGCCTTCGCGGGCGAACTGCCCTCCGCGCTGGCCGCGTACAAACAGGCGGCGGACCTCGCCCCCACCGAGGCGGCTTACTGGCGGCTGCTGGCGGCGTTCTGCGCGCAATATCATTTCGCCGAGACGGAGACGGGCATCCCCGCCGCGCAGAGGGCGTTGAAACTCGCGCCCGACGAAGCCGCGTCGTATGACCTGCTCGGCTGGATGTACCTCGCCGCGAGACAGCACGACGAAGCCGAGAAAAATTTACTGGAAGCCCTGCGCCTCGATCCCGACGACGCGGCCGCGCATCTGCACCTCGGCATGACCTACCTCGAACTCAACCGCCTGGACGAGGCGCGCCAGCAACTGTCGCTGGCTTATTCGCTGGACGCCGACGGCGCGGACGGACAGGCCGCGCAGAAGTTGCTGGCGTTGTATTTCCCGTGACGCCCGCCAGCCATGTTTCAGAGACACGGGATGCATTAAAGAACGTCTCTTACTCGCCGCGCGGCTGGTTGCCTTCTGGTCTTGCACGGCCGACTCTTGATAGGATTGCCCGCGCAAAATCAGGTAAAATGTCGCGAAGCCTGTTTTTGACGGTCTCGCTGGACTCATCTTCCCATGGGCGTTGACTGAAAAAGAGGAAAAATGGCAGCCAAAGCAAAAGACTATCGAATATGGTTTCAAAGCCACCGTCTCGCATGGGGACTGATATTGATCGTAATTTTTTCAATATTGCGATTCATCGAGACCGCCTCCTGGCGGCAATGGTTCGGCTCTTCCGATTTTCAAGAATCCCTCCCGTTTGCATTGTTCCTGCTCTTCTGGTTCATTGTAATTTCCATCGGATTGATCGTCGGCGGAATCGTTCGATGGACGGGGACCTCCTGGCGGGAATTGGGCTGGAAGTCAACGGGGCTGCCGAAAGCCATCGGGATGGGTTTGCTCGGCTTCGTTTTACTGTACGTCAACGTCATCGCGTGGTCAATACTCAAAGGGAACGCCGAACCGCCAGAGACCTTCGTCCCCAGCCTGGCCCGTCTGCTGCTCGCGGCGTTTTTTGCGTTCGGCCTGCCCGCCTGGACGGAAGAAAATTTATTCCGAGGTTACTTGCAGCCGTTGCTCGCAGGCAAAATGAACGTCTGGCTGGCGGTCGTGGTTCAGGCAGCCATTTTCTCGGCGGCGCATCTTGGCTATTCAAGTCATCGGACCGAATTCGGCTCGGCGTTCACGGCAGGACTTATCCTGGGCTGGCTGCGCGGACGAGAGTCCAGTCTGGTCGCTCCTTTCATCGCGCATGGATTGTTCTGGATGATGGGAGCGTTCATGGTCATTCCGACATGAGAAGCGCGCCATCGGATATTTTCGGTCTCTCACGGCAGTTCTTGTAAACCGTATTTTCATTTTTTGACGCGAATTTCACGGAACGCGCGGATTTTCCTTCGAGTGTTTCCGTGAAATCCGCGTGATCCATGTCCGAAATGGAATTTTAGAGCGCTCTCTCAATAACTTCGACAGGAACTCACATGAAGCCTCTTTCAACCCTCCTCGCTCTCTTGCTCCTCCTCCTGACCTCCGCCTGCGCGCTGGCGGATCGTCTCCCTGGCTCGTCGGCGCAGCCGCCCGCGTCCGCCTCGGGGAGCGTCCTCTTTCAGGACGATTTCTCGAACCCGCTCAGCGGCTGGGACCACGTCCTGTCCGACGGAGGCAGCATGGACTACGACAGCGGCGTGTACCGTTTCCTCGTCGCCGCGCAGAATTTCAATTACTGGTCCACGCCGAAAAAGCGCTTCACCGACACGCGCGTGGAAGTGGACACGGCCAAATTGGGCGGTCCCGATTCCAATCGCGCAGGCATCGTCTGCCGCGTGAACAACGACCAGTTCTACTTCTTCGTCATCAGCAGCGACGGCTACTACGCCGTCGGGCGGACGAACGGGCTGGAATCCTACCTGCTCGGCCAGGACCAGATGATGCCCTCGCCCAACATCCACACTGGCGTCGCCGTCAACCACTTGCGCGCCGATTGCGTGGGGAACACGCTCACGTTCTACATCAACGGCTTCCCCGTCTCGCAGGTCAGCGATTCTACGCTCGCCAGCGGCGATGTGGGACTCATCGCTGGCGCTTTCGAGGAGGGCGGAGTTGACATCATCTTCGACCAGTTCGTGGTGATGCAACCGTAACCTGCCCAGCGCTCAATCGTCCACGATGAGAATCTACCTCGACACCATCGGCTGCCGACTTAACCAAAGCGAGATCGAAATGATGGCGCGGGAATTCCGCGCGGCGGGACACGAGATCGTCGCCTCGGCGCGGGACGCGGACCTGGCCGTCGTCAACACCTGCGCGGTCACCTCGGACGCGGCCGCGGACTCGCGTCAACTCATCCGCCGCATCGCGCGCGCGGGCGTGGAACAGATCGTCCCGACGGGCTGCTGGGTCACGCTCCAGCCGAAGGAGGCCGCGTCGCTGCCGAATGTCCTGAAGACTGTAAGCAATTCTAAAAAGGAAAATTTGGTTGAGGGGTGGAAGCCAGAAGGCGGAAAGCAGAGAGCAGAGAGCGGAGAGCAGAAGGCAGAGTTTGATGTGGAGCCTCTGTCGCGCCAGCCGCTGCCTGGATTACATCGTAGAACACGGGCATTCATCAAAGTACAGGACGGCTGCGACAACGCCTGCACGTTCTGCGTCACAACCGTGGCGCGCGGGGCTGGCAGGTCGCGTCCGCTGGCGGATGTGATTCAGGATATTCAATTCGCGCTGGCGGGCGGGACGAAGGAGATCGTGCTGACGGGCGTCCACCTCGGCTCGTGGGGACAGGAATGGGGACGCCGCCTGCGCGACCTCGTCGCCGCGATCCTCGACCAGACGGAGACGCCGCGCCTGCGTCTCTCCTCGCTCGAACCGTGGGACCTCGACGCGGACTTTTTCTCGCTCTGGGAAGACTCCCGCCTCCTGCCGCACCTGCACCTGCCGCTCCAATCGGGGAGCGCGTCCACGCTGCGGCGGATGGCGCGCAAGACCACGCCCGACTCGTTCCGCGAACTTGTCGCGGCCGCGCGGACGGTCATCCCCGACGCGGCCATCACCACCGACGTCATCGCGGGCTTCCCCGGCGAGACCGACGCGGAGTTCGCGGAGACGCTGGACTTCGTCCGCGAGATGGACTTCGCGGGCGGGCACGTCTTCACGTATTCGCCGCGTCCCGGCACGGCGGCCGCGAAGATGAAGGGGCAGATCCGCCCCGAGGTCAGGAAGAAGCGGAACGCCATTTTGCGGGAGGCGCTCGAAGCGTCGTCCAAAGCCTATCGGCGGAGATTCGTCGGGCGGAAAATGTCCGTGCTGTGGGAGTCCGTCGTCGAATTGGACGAATGGGGCTGGCAGATGGAGGGGCTGACGGGAAATTATCTGCGCGTGCGCGCCGCGTCCCCGTCGCCGAGGTGGAACGAGGTGGACGAAGTGGAGTTGACGGAGGCCGCGGAGGCGGGGATGGGGGGAGTGATTGGCGATTAGTAATTGGTAAATGGCCCTGGTCATTGACGAAATCGGGATAAGTGTCACTTTCGAGGATGGGGGAGGCAATGTATAATATTTGTGCGATATTTCACATCATGTGGGCGCAAGAGAGCGCCTGATACGCAACGCGTAGCGGACATTCTCTAACGTCTACACTATTTCAAAGGAGCAAAACATGACCGCTGAGATCATTGATGGAACCGCCATTGCGCTGAAAGTCCGCAACGAAGTGAAGGAGAAAGTGGCGGCGCGCATCGCGGCGGGCAAGTCCCAGCCCGCGCTGGCGACCGTGCTGGTGGGCGAGCGCATCGACTCGGCCACCTACGTCAGCATGAAGCAGAAGGCCTGCGCCGAGTTGGGGATGACTTCCCACCATAAACCGCTGCCCGCCGACGTCTCGCAGGAGGAGTTGGAGAAACTCATCAGGGAGTTGAACGCCGACCCAAAGGTGAACGGGATTTTGGTGCAACTGCCCCTCCCCTCGCATTTGGACGAGGAACGCGTCCTGCAACTCATCAGCATCGAAAAGGACGTGGACGGCTTCTCGCCCATCAACCTCGGACGCCTCGCCCAAAAGGGACGCGAGCCGCTGTTCGTCCCCTGCACCCCGTACGGATGTATATATTTATTGAAGGAAGCCGGCGTGACGATCAAAGGCGCCAACGCGGTGGTGCTGGGACGCTCGAACATCGTCGGCATGCCGGCCGCGCTGCTGCTCGTCAAGGAGGACGCGACGGTGACGGTGGTCCACTCGCGGACGAAGGACATCCCCGCGGTCTTGAAGAACGCGGACATCATCATCGCGGCCATCGGCCGCGCCCAAATGGTGCGCGGCGACTGGATCAAGCCCGGCGCGGCCGTCATTGACGTGGGCATCAACGGCATCCCCGTGCTGGACGAGAAGGGCAACCCGGTCATCAGCGAGAAGACCGGCAAGCCGAAGCAGAAACTCGTCGGCGACGTGAACTACGACGAGGCCAAAGAAGTGGCGGGCTACATCACCCCCGTCCCCGGCGGAGTCGGTCCCATGACGATCGCCATGTTGATGGCAAACACGCTGCGCGCGGCGGAGATTCAGGATAAGTAGGAGGGGGTAGGGAGAGCAGAGAGTAAGAGAGCAGAAGGCAGAAAGCGGAAAGCAGGAGGCGGCCTTGATGGTCTCCTCCTGCTTTTGATTCTGTCGGATGTCGGTTATTTGCCGCGCAGGTTGGCAGGGATAAATTTCTCGGGCATGGACATCATCGCTCCGAGCATCCTGCCGATCTCTTCATATTGGCTCAAGAGTTCATCGTGCTCTTCTTTGGAGAGATACTCGCAGTCGAGGGCAAAGTCCAGCCAAACTTGCGTCTCGGCGGTTTCGCCGTCCGCATCGGCGAGTTTACTGAGAAACATCTTCGGATATTGCCGCTTGCGAAATCCCTCCGCGATATTCGCGGCAATACTTCGAGATGAACGGCGCATCTGATCGGTCAGCGAATACTTTTCATCTTTTGGGAAACTCTTACTTTCTCGAAATATATCCATCGCCAGCTTATACGCCAATTGATACACTTTCAAATCTCGAAAACCCTTCAATTGCTGATACGCCATCTCAACCTCCTTGAAACAAGATAATTCTGCCTTTCACTTTCCGCTTACTGCCTTCTGCCTTCCGCCTTCCGCCTTCCTCTCACTCGTACCTAAATCTCCAAACCCCGATCGCGAAAAACACCGCCGCGAATCCCAGCAACACGCCCGCTTCGGGAAGGATGTCCGCCAACCCGCGGCCGCGCAGGACGAGGTCGAGCAGTCCCTGCATCGCCCAGGTCGTCGGCAAAACCTTCACCGCGCTCTGCACCGCGGGCGGGAACAACTCCAGCGGATACCAGCATCCGCCCATCAGCGCGAAGACCATGCCAAACATGATGCTCAAACCGGTGGCCTGTCCCTCGGTCTTCACGAACGCGCCCAGCGTCACGCCGAACGCGGCGGCTGCGAGCGCGGCGGAAGTCAGGACCACGAACAACGCCAGCGGCGCGTGTCCCCACGCCAGTTTCATCACGAAAATCCCGAACAGCACGAGCAGCGCCATCTGCGCCAGCGCCATCAGCGTCTGTCCCAGGATCGTACCGAACAAATACATGGCCTTCGACGTCGGCGTGACGAGGACGCGGCGCAGCGTCCCCTGCTGACGCTCATACGCGAACAGCGCCGAGATGCCGAATAACGGGATGAATACCCACGTGATCAACTGACCCGCGGACGAATTCGCCCTCGGGTCATACTCGACCTGGTCCGGGGTCGCGCCTTCGACGGCTTTCACCCGCCCGGGCGAATCCTCCTGGATCTTCTGCGCCGTCGCGAGCGAACCATCGAAGTAGGCCTGGCGTTCCGCGTCCGACTGGAACGGCTGCTTCGCCTCGCGTTGACTGACGGCGTTCCGCGCCGCGCCGACCGCGCTGGATACGCGTCGGATGGCCGTCTGCACGGCGCGCTCGACGACCGTGGCGTTGAGGTTGTTCGGCTGCTTCAGCAACTCCACTTCCGCCGAACCCGCCTGCAGGGACGCCGCGTCCACGCCCGCGGGGATGATGAAGATCGTCGAGGCGCGTCGCCCGTCGAATTCTTCCTGCGCGTCCTCGCGCGTCGTCAGGACGGGACGCACCGCCGTGGAACGCTCCAACTCGTCCACGATCTGCCGCGAAACGACCGTGTTCGCCTCGTCCGCCACCAACACACGGATGCGCGGGTCTTCGTTTCCGCTCGGAGTCCCGCCTGCGAGCAGGAAGGTGAACACCAGCGGCATGACGATGAAGAACAGCAATTCCGACGCGCCCGCGAAACGCAGGATGACGTCTTTTTTGATGATGGCGAAGATTTTATTCATGGGAAATTCCGTCTCTTTCGTTTTTAACGGGAAATTTCATTTCAACGCGAAGGATTGCAAGGATAGAGGAAATTTTTATTTTTGCGCCAGGTTCTTCTTTCCGAAGAGCGCCACCGAGACGGCGAACAAGACCGCGCCCATGACGAGCAAAGCCGTGATCGGCCGGGCGAGTTGCGCCAGCCCGCCGCCGAGGGCGAGCGTGACGAACCCGTCCAGCGCCCAGGCGTTCGGCGTGATCTTGCTGACGAGTTGAATGGCGGGCGGCATCATCCCCAAATCGAGGAAACTGCCGCCGAGGATGCCGAAGATGAGCATGATCGCCGACCCGACGTTCGCCACCTGCGCGGGCGTGCGCGCCAACGCGGTGACGATAAGTCCCCAGCCCGTCGCGCCGAAGACCGCCGCGAGGGTCAGCGCGGCGATCCCAAGCGGGTCGCCCCACTTCACGCGGAAGAATACCGCGCTGGCAAGGATCAAAATCCCGACTTGCGCGACGCCTGTCAAGTAGATGCCGAAGACCTTGCCGCCCAGGATCTGCGCGGGGGATGTCGGCGAGACGAGCAGGCGCGGCAGGGTCCCCTGGGCGCGTTCGGCGAGGATCGAGCGTCCGCCGTAACTGACGGTGTACATCAGGAACATCAACGCCATGGCGGGCGCCATATACGCGAGGACGTCGAACTCCGCAGCCTGCGCGCCCTCGTCGTCCGTCTTGAGCGTGATGGCCGCGGGCTGGTCTTCGTCCATGTTTTTGAAGAGAGCGCGGCCCTCCGTCTCGGCCTGTTGCGGGGTGATGACGCCCGTTATCAACATCTGGAAGATAGCGGTCATACCGCTGACGCGCCCCTCGTCAATGCGGCTGACGAATTCGTCCACGATGGCTTTGATCACGCCCGCGCTGGTAGGCATGGCTGGGTTGACGTAGACCTCGATCAGGACGGGGTCCGCTTCGGCGAAGTTGGGATCGGTCATCGTCCCTTCGGCGGGGATGACCGAGCGCGTGAATCCTTCGGGGATGATGACCGCGGCCGCGGCTTTGTTCTCGTCAATTAACCGGCGCGCCGCTTCGGGGTTCGACGTTTCGGCGGGCGCGACCAATTCGGCCAAATCCTCCGAATGGAAGACGTCCACCAGCGCGTTGCCCAGTTCGGCGTTATCCAAATTGACGATGATGACGGGGATGTCGGCGAGTCCGCTGTTACTGCTTCCGCTGAACCGCCCGGTGACAAATCCCATGCCGACGGTGAGCAGGAACGGCGCGAGGAGCATGAACACCAACGCGGCGCGGTCGCGGAAGATGACGCGCAGGTCTTTGAGACCAATGAGAATGGTTTTGAGCATATCAACTCCGTGAGGAGAGAAAAGAAAAAAGAGAGCAGGGAGTGGAAAACAGCGACTGTTCTCTATTCTCCGTTCTCTAATCCCTGAGGGCCCGTCCCGTCAAATGGAGAAACACCGCTTCGAGGTTCGGCTCGCGGATGTCAATCGAGTGGATCTTGACGCCGCGCTCGTTGGCCTTGGCGACGACGGGCGCCAGCGCCTCCTCCGCTTCGCGCGCGATGACCGAGACTTCGTGGTCGGTGGATTGGGCTTTAATGATTTCCTTGACGCCCTCGAGGGACTTCACCAACGCTTCGGGGTCGTCGTTTTCGCCGAGGTGGAGGATCAGGGTTTCAGTCTCGCCGACCTGCCGCGTGAGTTCTTTCTGCGTGCCGAGGGCGATCAACTCGCCGTGGTCAATAATGCCGACGCGGTCGGAGAGTTCCTGGGCCTCTTCCATGTAATGTGTGGTGTAGAGGACGGTCATGCCTTTCTGGTTCAGGTCTTTGACCGTGTCGAGGATGGCGCGGCGCGACTGCGGGTCAATGCCGACGGTGGGTTCGTCCATGAAGAGGAGGCGCGGTTTATGGAGCAGTCCCACGCCGATGTTGACGCGCCGCTTCATCCCGCCCGAATAGGTTTTGACGCGGTTCTTCGCCTTGTCGGCGAGGCCGATCTGCTCGAGGACTTCGTCCACGCGGGCGCGGAGCGTCTTTCCGCCGAGGCCGTACATCTGTCCCCAGAAGACGAGGTTTTCGTGGGCGGTCAGGTCTTCGTAGAGGGCGATGTCCTGCGGCACCACGCCGATCGCGTTGCGGACCGCCATCGGGTCGCGCGTGACCGAATGGCCCGCGATGACCGCGTCGCCTGCGGTGGGCGCGTAGAGAGTCGAGAGCATGGAAATGGTCGTCGTCTTGCCCGCGCCGTTCGGCCCGAGCAGGCTGAAGATCTCCCCCTCCTGGATGTCAAAAGTGACGCCTTTGACGGCGGCAAAATCGCCATAGTTTTTGTGAAGATCTTTCACTTCGAGAATGGGCGGCATAAGGAACCTCCTGATTGGTCTATGATTATTGTACGTTTAAATCCAAGACCGGTTACACGGAAAAGGGTACAATCTGCCAAACTTATGGCGTCCTTGCCAGAACAAGACATAAATGTAGAGCAATTTTCCAAATTGCCCCAGGCAAAGCGGCAATTCGCCAAATCGTCCCAAGGAAAACAGCATTTTGCTCTACAGTTGACTCAACCAGAACAAGGAGAAAAAATGACAGCGACGAAAGTGACAAGCGGCCAGGTGGTTTCAATGCAATACACCCTGCGCGTGGACGGCAAGGTGGTGGATTCTTCCGAGGAAGGCGACCCGCTGGAGTATTTATACGGCGCGGCGAACATCATCCCCGGGCTGGAGCGCGAGATGGAAGGGATGGCCGTGGGCGAGAGCAGGACGGTGATCGTCTCGCCCCTGGACGGGTACGGCGAGGTGGACGAAGAGGCCTTCATCGAGGCGCCGCGCAGCGAGTTTCCCGACGATATGCCGATCAAACCCGGCGTCGAGATGGAATTGACGGGTCCCGACGGGCATCCGATGTATGCCCGCATCGAACGCGTGGAAGGCGAGACGGTGACGCTCAACATGAACCATCCCCTCGCGGGCGCGGAACTGCACTTCGACGTGAAGGTGGTCGGACTGCGCGACGCGACGGAGGAGGAGATGGATCACGGTCACGCGCACGGAGCGCATCAGCATTAGACCGAGAAACCGAGCGGGAATTTTCGTCAGAGAACGCCGACGCGCTGTGACACAAGATGAAAAAAGCGGACGGATTAGACCCCGTCCGCTTTTGCTGTTAATTCGTCCACGATGCGCGCCGCGATGCGCTCCACGATGAAGTCAGGGACGCCGTCCGCCGCGCGGGATTGCAGGCGCAGGTCAATCGGGTCGTTGACGTAGTCCACGACGAGCAGGCGGTCGTCCTCCGTCCACGCGATCTCGGTGGAGAACAGGTCGAGGCGGCAAATGGAGGCGATCTGCCGCGCAATTCCGCGCAGGTTTTCAGAAAACGGCCGTTGGGACGGGTTTGGTTGGGGCGGATCTGGTTGGGGCGGACCCACGTGTCCGCCCATCGCGCCGCCCTCGGCAGGGCAGTCACCCAGGACTGCCCCTACTGCCCCTACGCGGACGGGCGTGTAAACGTGCGTGGTCGTATCCCAAAAATTGACGAAAACCTCGCCGAGACAATAGATGACGCGGAACCAGGCGGGCAATCCGTCCACGATCTTCGGCGTGACGTGTTCCTGCAAGAGGTATTGCTGGTCGGGGAATTCCCGCCGCGCGGACTGGATCTGCTCTGGCGTTGATATTTCCACGACGACGCCCTCCCCTCCGCCGCCCAGCGCGGGTTTGACGGCGAACCGTCCATTGAACGGCGAAAGGTCAATGGGCGGCAGGTCGGGTTGGGCGGACAAGGGCGGCAGGATGGCGGTTTGCGGGACGGGGATGCCGCCCGCGAGGAAGGCGGCGTGCATGGCGGCTTTGTCGTAGGCGCGGTCGGCGAGTTCGCGCGGGTTGAGTCGACGCGCGCCGAGGAGTTTGGCGGCGTCCACGAGGGACAGGTAGGAGGAGTCCGCTTCGGAGGCGCGGTCGAGGAAGAGACGGAAACCGGCCGAACGTTCAGAAAGAAGCGGGAGGAGTTCGCGCAGGTTGCGAGCGGAAACGTCCAGCAAAGTCCGTCCGCGCGCGGCGCAGGCCGAGTCGAGAATCCGCACGAAGTCGGCGTCGTGTTCCCAGTTCCAGGCGAGGCAGAGGTCGTAGAGACGCACGACTGAGGTCTATTGGGAGCCTTTAAGGAAATAATCTAAGAATTGGAGGTAGACTTGTGTGACTTGCTTTCGGGTGGGATTGGGCGGTCCGCCAACCGCAATTAAATTATGACCGGCATTTGTAACGATTTGCAGGAAGGCAGGCACACCGGCCGACACCAGGCGATCGTACAACGCTTGAGACTGGCTAATCGGCACGACTGGATCCTGATCGCCCTGGATAATGAGAAATGGGGGGTCTCCCGCGGAAACATACGAGATGGGGCTGGCGTCTGCCAGCATGGTTTGATCGGGACTGACATTGGGGAAAAGTTGGTAGCCTCGTTTTTGAAGTTTTTCGTCATAGGTTACGTCGGTAAAGTCAGTTGGGCCAAACATTTCCACTACAGCCTGTACGCGGCTGGACTGTTCAAGATATTGTCCTATTTCCCACCCTGCGGTTTCATCGGCCAGTCCAACCAGCGAGGCGATATGCGCGCCGGCGCTTACGCCGAGAACGCCGATTTTATCGGGATTGATATTAAATTCTCGGGCGTGCGCTCTGAGAAAACGGACGGCGCATTTGGCGTCTTCGACCATGGCCGGAAACGGATATTCTGGAGCGAGACGGTAGTTAATGCTGGCGATGAAGTAGCCTGCGGCGGAAATGGTGGGGATCTCTTCCAATTGGAAGCCTACGGTTTTATCCCCCACCATCCAGGCGCCCCCATGGATGTAAAGGATGACCGGACTGGGTCCATTGGGCGCGGTTGAAAAGTAAATGTCCATTTTCAGGGGGATTGAATTCTTACAATAGACGATATTACGCTGGATCAGGCCCGGGACAATGGGTTTGGCAAGGACGGTAGGATAAGGAGTAGCGGTGGGAGTGGAAGTGGGAGCGGCCAGCGCTGTCTGAGTCGACGCGGCGTTGACGGTGGCAAACGCCTGCGTCATTGCAATATTGTAATCAACGGTGGGGACAGGCGTTCCTGCCTGCCCACAGGCAGCCAAGGCGATCAAGCCCGCCAGGATTACAAATGTGGTCTTGGTTTTCATCTAATCTCCTGATGGTAGACAAGGTTATTCTGGGATAATTCGCTCCGTCCCATTTCTGCAAGTATTATATCTTGGGCGCTGAAGTCCATCAATGCCGCCGTCCAGTCACGGCCAGGGGATTTCAGCCGGGCGGGTGTAGCCGTGCTTTTCCTGCACGAAGACGCGTCCATGCGAGGGGACGGCGCAGCCCGGCTCGTCAACAAACGTGACCGTTTCCCGGTTGGAGGCGATCGGGTCGAAGACGATCTGTCCGCCTTCGCAGCGCCAGGTCTCGATGATGTAAATGAACATATTCTCGTCTTCATAATCGCCCGCGCTGACGGGGATTCCCAGCCAGACGACGGTGACTTTGTCCCCGTCGCGCGCGGCGCTCAACACCGTCGTCGGCGGGTAGCGTGAGGTCATGGGGATGTGGGCGGGTTCGGGATAGACAACCGGCAGGGTTTTTAAGTCGCCCTCGATGTCGAGAAATTTGACGTTGACCCAGCAGTTGTTCTTATCGCCTTTCACCCAAACCCAGTTGTTCCCGCCGGTCTGACCGACGAGCGTGAGATGAAGTCCCTGGCGGAAGGCGTCGAGATAAAGATACTCCGAGCCCGGTCCATAGCGGCAACTGAGCAGGTTGGTGTTGACGACGGCTTTCAGACTCTCGACAGTGGGGATCGGCGAGGGCGTCTCGGTCGCGGTAGGAGTGGACGTGGGCGCGGGCGTCGGCGTCGCGGACGGGGCGGGCGTGTCGCTCGGAGGGAAGGACGTCGGCGGGAGGTCCGTCGCGCCCGCGGACGGGACGGCGGTCGGCGCGGGCGCGCAAGCCGTCAACGCGAGGCAAAGCGCCAGTAAAACGGGGAAAGCGATCTTCGCAGGCATGAAGCAATTATAGTCTCATCCCGCGTTTGGCTCCTGGGCCGCGGCCGTCGGCAATCCGAAAGTTTACGGCAATCTTCCAATCGGGCGGATCTTTCCGCCGGCGATATGCTTTGCGGCGATATAGCCAAACGTCATGGCGGGACCGATCGTGCTGCCCGCGCCGGGATAGGTGTTGCCCATCACCGAAGCGGAGGTGTTTCCCGCCGCGTACAAATTCGGAATCGGCGAGCCGTCCGCGCTCAGGACGCGGGCATATTCGTCAATCGCCAGCCCGCCTTTCGTGCCGAGGTCGCCTGGAACCATCTGCACGGCGTAGAAGGGCGGCTTCTCGATCGGCGCCAGGCAGGGATTGGGCTTGATGGTCGGGTCGCCGTAGTAGCGGTCGTAGGCGCTGTCGCCGCGATGAAAGTCCTCGTCCCTGCCGTTTCGCGCGAACTGATTGAAGCGCGCCACCGTCTCGGCGAGATTCTTCGAGTCGAGTCCGCAGGCTTGCGCCAGTTCATCCAGCGTGTCGCCGCGTTTGAAATATCCGCTCTCGAAATAGATTTTGGGGATCGGCTGCATCGGGAACAGCGTGCCGAAAATATATTTTCGGCGGAAGCGGCTGTCCATGATGAACGTGGCGGGGATGTGCGGGACCTCGACGCTGTTCTTCTCGTACATGGCGTGGACGACTTCGACGTACGAAGCCGCCTCATTCGTGAACCGCTTTCCCGCCGCGTTGACCATGATCCCGCCCGGGTACGAGCGGTCGCCGACGTGGAACATGACCGGCATGTTCGGCGGGACGGTCGAAGGGCCCCACCAGGCGTCGTCCATCAGGTCAATTTTCGCGCCGATCTTCATCCCCGCCTGGATCGAGTCGCCGGTGTTGCCCGGGCTGCCCGAACTCCACTCGTGGTTGACCGGCGCCTGCTGAAATTCTTCGCGCATCTGCTGATTGTGATCGAATCCGCCCGCCGCGAGGATCACGCCTTTGCTGGCGCGGATGCGAAACGGCTTGCCGTCTTTTTCCGCCACGACTCCCACAACCGCGCCGTATTCGACGACCAGTTCCTTGAACGGAGTGTTCAGCCAGATCGGGACGCCTTCATCTTTGAGCGAGAGCCGCAAGCGCGCGACCAATGCCTGACCGAGCGCCAGAAGTTTCACGCCCGTCAGCATGTTGAAAAATGTCCGCACGCCGACTTTGAGCGCCACCCATTTCCCCGCCCAGGTGGAGGTGATCATCCCTATCTTGTTGTACTCGCTGGCGGTGAACGCCAGTCCCGCCGGGATTTTGATGCTCATCGGGCGCAGTTGCTTGAAGTCCGCGCCGAGTTTGCTCCCGTCGAAGGGAGAACCTTCGATGGCGCGCCCGTCCGCCGTGCCGCCGGGGCGTTCGGGATAGTAGTCCGCGTAGCCCACCGAGCGATGAAAGCGGACGTGAGAATTGCTCGATAGATACTTCACCATTTCAGGCGCGTTTTCGAGATAGGCGTCCTGTAACGCTTGCGGCGTGCGGTCTCCGACGGTGTTCTTTAAATACGTGCGCGCCTTTTCGAGTGAGTCGTCCAAGCCGTCCCGTTGCAAAAGGTAATTGTTCGGAATCCACAGCCCGCCGCCAGAGAGAGCCGTCGAGCCGCCGTAGTATTCCGTCTTCTCGATCATCAAAACGTCCAAGCCGGCCTGCTTCGCGGTCAGCGCGGCGGTCATCGCCCCGCCGCCCGAGCCGACGACGAGGACATCGGTGGTGTGATCCCAGTTTGCCATGTTCATCTCCTTGAAGAAACTTTCGGGGATTTTACCCGCGCTGTCGAACTTATGGGCTTTTTCATTGGGGATATAATGGCGGATATTCGCCCACGGAGGAAACCTCATGCCTGAAGAATTCACGTTCGGCGGCGAGATCGTCTGGCGGCCGAGTCAAGAACACATCCAGCGCGCGCATTTGACCGCGTTCATGCGTCGGCACGGAATTGCGGATTTCGCCGAGTTGATGAAACGCTCCACCGAAGACGCGGCCTGGTTCACGGACGCGGCGTTGAAGTATCTCGACATCGAATTTTACGAGCCGTATTCGCAGGTGGTGGACTTGAGCGGCGGAATCCAATTGCCGAAGTGGTGCGTGGGGGGAGCGATGAACATCGTCCATAATTGCGTGGATAAGTGGCAGTTATCAGAGAGTAGAGAGCAGAGAGCAGTGGTATGGGAAGGCGAAGAGGGGACGACGAGGACGCTCGCGTATAGAGAACTCTACGAGCAAGTCAATCAGGCCGCGAACGCGCTCCGCTCGCTGGGACTCGGCAAAGGCGACGCGGTGGGACTCTTCATGCCGATGACGCCCGAAATCGTGGTCGCGCTGCTGGCGGTCGCGAAGATCGGCGGGATCATCCTGCCGCTGTTTTCGGGATACGGCGCGGGCGCGATCGTCAGCCGCATGGCCGACGCCGACGCGCAGGCCCTCTTCGCCGCGGACGGCGCGTTCCGACGCGGCAAGCCCGTCGAGATGAAGTCCGTCGCGGACGAGGCCGCCGCGCAGATCCCCACGTTGAAGCACATGATCGTTTTGAAGCGCACCGGGCAGGAAGTCCAGATGAAAGCGGGCCGCGATCACTGGTGGCACGAACTGGTCGCCGCGCAGTCGAAAGAAGCCGCGACCGAACGAACGTCCGCGGAAGACCCGCTGATGGTCATCTACACTTCGGGGACGACGGGACGCCCGAAAGGCGCGCTCCACACCCACTGCGGATTCCCGGTCAAGGCCGCGCAGGATATGGCTTTCGGGACGGACGTACATGCAGGGGATGTCATCTACTGGATGACCGACATGGGCTGGATGATGGGACCCTGGCTGGTCTTCGGCGCGCTGCTGCTCGGCGCGACGATGTTCCTCTACGACGGCGCGCCCGACTTCCCCGCGCCCGACCGCCTGTGGTCGCTGGTGGAGCGGCACAAGGTCGCGCAGCTGGGCGTCTCGCCAACGCTGATCCGCTCGCTCATTCCGCACGGAGACGAACAGCATCGCGGGCGCGATCTCTCCTCGCTGAAATGTTTCGCGTCCACCGGCGAGCCGTGGAACCCCGAGCCGTGGAAGTGGCTGTTCCACAGCGTCGGCGGGTCGCGGCTCCCCATCATCAACTATTCGGGCGGGACGGAAATTTCGGGCGGCATCGTGATGGGCAACCCGATCCTGCCGCTCAAACCCTGCGCGTTCTCCGCGCCCTGCCCCGGCATGGCCGCCGACGTATTCGACGAAAACGGGAATCCGATTCGCGGCGCGGTCGGCGAACTCGTCGTCAAAGCCCCGTGGATCGGGATGACGCGCGGCTTCTGGAAGGACCCGCAGCGTTACCTCGACGCGTACTGGGCGCGCTGGCCGAACGTCTGGGTACACGGCGACTTCGCCGCGGTCGACGCGGACGGCTTGTGGTACATCCTCGGCCGCTCGGACGACACGATCAAGATCGCGGGCAAGCGGCTCGGTCCCGCCGAGGTCGAGTCGATCCTCGTGCGGCATCCGTCTGTGGTCGAGTCCGCCGCGATCGGCGTCCCGCACGAAGTGAAGGGAAGCGAACTGGTCGTCTTCGTCGTGTTGAAAAAGGGAGTCGAGGCGTCCGACGCGCTGCGCGCGGAACTGCGCGCCCTCGTGACCGACGAAATGGGCAAGGCGCTCGCGCCCAAGTCCGTGCTGTTCGTGAGCGACCTGCCGAAGACGCGCAACGCCAAAGTGATGCGCCGCATGATCCGCGCCGCCTATCTGGGACAGGACCCCGGCGACGCTTCGACGCTGGTCAACCCCGAGGCTGTGGAAGAAGTGAAAAGGGCAAAATAATGGACATTGTTTTGGTTGGCATTCTCGCCGTCCTCGGCGGGATGACGGTCGCTTTGCAGGGACAATTCATGGGCGTCATGGACACGGCTATCGGGACGCGCGAGAGCATGTTTATCACCTACGCGGGCGGCGGACTGGTCATCACGCTCGTCATGCTGTTCCTGCGCGGCGGGAATCTGCGCGCCGCCGCGTCCGTCCCCTGGTACGTGCTCGCCACCGGTCTGCTGGGACTGGTCATCGTCGGCACGATCGGGTTCACCGTCCCGCGTCTCGGCCTGACGACCGCGCTGGTCCTCGTCATCGCGGGACAATTCCTGACCTCCCTGCTGATCGAACGCTTCGGCTGGTTCGGCGCGCTCCCGCGTCCCTTCGAGTGGACGCGCCTGCTCGGGGTGGCGTTCCTGCTCCTCGGCGTCTGGCTGACGACGCGCAAGTGAATCGGTCGGCGCAACCGCCGAGCCGCAATATTAATCCAAACTAAAAGCGCCGCTTTTCCTACGTGTATAATTCTCCGCGCGGCAGGCTGGAACTCTCCTGCCGCAGGAGCAATGAATGAAAAACAGGCAAGTCGTTTCCGCGCTCGGGCTGGCGTTGACCGTCCTGTTCGCGGCCTGCGCGCCGAAGGCCACGTCCGAGCCGCCGACTCCCACGCTCGTCCCCGTCGTCGTTGACACAGAGACTCCCACCCTCGTCCCGGTCGCCCTCAGCGGCCCGAACGCGGGGACCTTCCTTTCGTGGATGGACGGCAGTACGCTCGCCTACGTCCCCGCGGGGCAGGCCGTCATCGGCGCGAACGGCGCGGACAATCCCGCCCATTCCGTCAGCCTCTCCGCGTACTGGATCACGCGCACCAAGATCACCAACCGCATGTACTCCATCTGCGTGGGCGTGGGCGTCTGCTCGCCGCCCGCCTCCGCCGGCGGCACGGTCTACACCAACCCCGTCTACGCCGACAACCCGGTCGTCGGCGTGAACTGGGAGCAGGCCAGCGCCTACTGCACCTGGGCCGGAGGCCGCCTCCCCACCGAGGCCGAATGGGAGAAAGCCGCCCGCGGCCCCGGCGGACAGACCTATCCCTGGGGCGAACAGCCGCCCACCTGCGGCCTGCTCAACTTCAACAACTGCGTCCGCGGTACCACCAGCGTCGTCGCGTACGGCGACAGCGCCAGCCCCTATCTCGCGCTCGACATGGCCGGCAACGCCTTCGAATGGACGCGGGACTGGTACGACCCCGCCTACTACGCCGCCGGTCCGATTCAGGACCCGCCCGGGCCGGAGAGCGGCGTCTCGCGCGTCATCCGCGGGAGCGGGTTCGAGAGCGACCCGTCGCAGATCGCCTCCGCCATCCGGCGTCCGGCCAGCCCCGACTATTCCAGCCGCGACCTCGGCTTCCGCTGCGTCGTCCAGCAGCCAATCAACTTCCCGCCCTACTGCCAGACCAGCCCCTACCTGCCGGTCACGGAATTCCCGACCCCGGCCGCCAGCGATTGCGCCGCGCCGGTCGCGCAGCGCCTCGGCCCGTCCTGCAAGGGCAAAGTTGCCTCCAACACCATCCTCCTGCCGCGCGGCTCCACCTACACCGTCCGCACAGACGGGTACACCTGCGAAAGCGCCCTCGTAGGCGACCAGCTTCAGGTGACCTGCTACGGGCCCGATTCTACCAGCGGGACGCTCGAAGTCTGCAACTCGACCTGCGCCGCCATCCCGACTCCCTCGTGGAGTGGAAGCCCGGTCTGCGACCCCGGCTACGCCTACGACCCGGCCACGCGGCAGTGCCTCTATGCCCCGGTCGCGTCCCAGCCCGGACCTCAGGGCTGCCCGCCGGGCTACGCGCTCGATTCCACGGGACAGACCTGCCGCCCCACCCTCGGCCTCGACAATCAATGTCCGCTCGGCCAGTATTACGACGCGGCCTTCGCGGGCTGCGTCCCCGCCAACGGGCAGGCGGACTGCAACCTCTTCGGCCTCAACCTGTCCTCGCAGACCGCCTCCTGCTATCCGGGCTGCCCCGCGGGCTTCGCCTTCAACTCGGCTTCGCAATGCTGCCAGGCGCCCGCCGTCGGCCTCTATCCCGACTGCCAGGCGGGATACGCCTACGATCCGGCCCTCGGCGGATGCGCCCCGCGCCTCCCGACCGTCAGCGAAAACGCCGGCTGCGCCTTCGTCTCTGTGGACATGCTCCAATGCGCGCCTCTCTATGACTGCGGCCAGCACACCACCGAGGTGGACTGCATCCACAACAAACAAAACGGCTGCTCCTGGAACGAAAAAGCCAGCGCCTGTGAATTGAAAAAATAGCGGCGACATTCAAAAGCCCCGTCCTTTTCGCAGGACGGGGCTTTCTGTTATAAATTTCAGACTATAATCGCCGCACACCAAAACTCAACGCATCCAAAGAGGAAAGAACATGAGAAAAATAGTTGCGGCAGGGCTGGTTTTGACTTTCCTGTTGTCGGGCTGCATCACCGTCTTCGAGCCGGTGGATACGCCTACCCCGCCTCCCACGCCCATCTTCACGTCCACGGTATACGTCCCCACCAGCGAACCCACGCAGACGGAAATCCCCTTTGCCCCGACCTGCGGCTCCGATCCGCTGACGGAAGCCTGCTCCACGCCCACGGTCGGCGCGCTCAGCCGGTCCTGTATCAAAAAAGTCCCGTATATTTTGCTGGGAATTCCCCCCGGCTCCACCTTCGAGACGCTGGACCCCGGCCTGACCTGCAAGGATGAAAAAGTGCGCGGCGGGGTACAGCAATACAGTTGCAGCGGACAGCAACTCTACTCTTACCGCGTGAAAGTCTGCAATCCGGGCTGCGCCGCCGCGCTGACGGCGGACGAGCTGAAATGCCCGCCAGGAGACGGATTCAGCGAGTCGGGCGCGTGCTGCTGGCCGCTCCCCTCCCAGGACGATGGCTGCGTGACCTACAAAGTGGACGTCGGCGGCTGTCCGTAAGAAGAGACAGAATCAAAAAGCGGCTGGAGTACTCCAGCCGCTTTTTCGATCATGAAATTCCGCGAAGCGGTTTAGAACAGCCCAACCACCTTGCCGGTCTTCAAGTCCACGTCTACATCGTAGAAGACGGGACGCGTCGGCAGGCCGGGCATGGTGCGCATCGTGCCGAGCAGCGGATAGATGAATCCCGCGCCCACGGACGCGCGGATGTCGCTGATGGTGATGCGGAAACCGCGCGGCGCGCCTTTGACGGCCGCCTGGTCGGTGAAGGACAAGTGAGTCTTCGCCATGCAGATCGGCAGGCCGGAGAAACCGAGTTTGGTGAACCGCTCGATCTTGGCCTCCACTTCGGGGGTGTAGTCCACGCCGTCGGCGCGGTAGATTTCCCTGGCGATGGTCTCGATTTTTTCCTTGATGGACATCTCCAGCGGATAGAGGAACCGGAAGTCGCTGGACATTTCGCAGGCCTTGACGACCGCCTCGGCCAGTTTGACCGCGCCCTTGCCGCCCTCCATCCAGTGCCGCGACTCGACCGCGTCCACCGCGCCGGCCGCGAGCGCGGCCTGGCGGACCATCTCCACTTCCGCGGGCGTGTCGGCAGCGAACGAGTTGACCGCCACCACCACGTTCACGCCGTACTTGAGCGCGTTCTCGATGTGCTGAGTCAGGTTGGGCAGGCCCTTCTCGAGCAGTTCGAGATTCTCGTCGATATATTCGGGCGGCAGCGGTTTGCCAGCCACCACCTTCGGGCCGCCGCCGTGCATCTTGAGGGCGCGGATCGTGGCGACCAGCACCACTACATGCGGGATCAGGCCGGAGTAGCGGCACTTGATGTCCATGAATTTTTCCATGCCGATGTCCGCGCCGAAGCCCGATTCGGTCAGGACGTAATCCGCCAGTTTGAGCGCGATCTTGTCGGCGATAATGGAACTGTTGCCGTGCGCGATGTTGGCGAACGGTCCCGCGTGGACGATGGCGGGCGTGCCCTCGAGGGTCTGCATCAGGTTCGGCTTGATGGCGTCCTTCATCAGCACGGTCAGCGCGCCGGCCACCCCGAGATCCTCGGCAGTGACGGCTTCGCCGCGCATGTTGACCGCGACCACCATCCGCCCGAGCCGCTCGCGCATATCTTCGAGGCCGGTCGTCAGCGCCAGGATCGCCATGATCTCCGAAGCGACCGTGATGTCGTAGCCGGACTTATGCTCGTGACCGGCTTCGTCCTTGCCGAGGCCGACCATGACCTCGCGCAGGAAGCGGTCGTTCACGTCAATAACGCGCCGCCACTGGATCCCGTTCGGGTCGATGTCGAGACGGGCGAAGCGGGCGCGTTCTTCGGGCGTCAGTTCGTTCGGATCGGTCTTGTCAATCCCAAGTTTCTTGAGCCGGCGCAGCATCGAAGGCGAGAATTTGCGCCTGCCCTTCTTATCGGGCGGGCAAAGCGCGTCGAAGAGTTTGTTGTCGTCGGGCGTTTCCTTTTCGTGCAACATGCGCGCGTCCAGCGCGGCGGCGCACAGGTTGTGCGCGGCGGTGATGGCGTGGATGTCGCCGGTGAGATGGAGGTTGAAATCCTCCATCGGAATGATCTGGCTGTAGCCGCCGCCGGCCGCGCCGCCCTTGATGCCGAAGGTCGGTCCCTGCGAGGGCTGGCGGATGACGGTCATCACGCGCTTGCCGAGGTGCGCGCCCAGCGCCTGCGACACGCCGACCGTGGTGGTGGTCTTGCCTTCGCCGAGCGGGGTGGGCGTGATGGCGGTCACGTCAATATATTTGCCGTCCGGCCGTTTTCCGATGCGCTCCAGAATCTCGAGTTTGATCTTGGCTTTGTGCGGACCGAAGAGTTCCAGCTCGCTCTCTTTAATTCCCAGTTCCTTCGCGATCTGCAAAATCGGCTTAAGTTTGCCTGCCTGCGCGATCTCGATGTCCGAAGGCACGGGGTCGAGCAGTTTTAATTTAGTGGGAGCGTAGGGGAATTTTTTGACGGCGGGTTTTCTGGCCGTTGTTTTCTTCTTGACTGCCTTTTTTACTGCGACTTTCTTTGCGGGTTTCTTTGCTTTCAGGGTTGCCATGTGATCTCCTTGCTTGAATAAGCGGGTAGTTTCCCCAATATTAACGAAAAAATTCACAAAACACAATGGATTTCCGTCACTATTTTGTCATTTACGCCCCCAATTCAGTCCCCACCGCCTCCCCAGCCAGGGCGCGGGACAGGTTTCCCGCCTCTTCCGCCGAGAAGATGCGCGCCGTCAGCCCGGGAATTTCGCGGATCAACTCAAACATCAGGCCGACTTTGGCGGACATCCCGCCGGTCACGTCCACGCTGGAGGAGGCCCCGATCTCCGCCCGCATCGCTTCATACGACTGGAGGCCGACCCGGCGGACGAGCCGCGTCCGCGCCGGGAAGTCCTCCCAGACGCCGGCCTCCAGCCCCGCCAGCAGGATGCGTCCCGGGCGAAGTTCCCGCGCGAGGTGGGCGAACAGGTCCTCGGTCGAAAGGATCGTGCCGCCGCGCGCCTCGTCGAAGATCACGTCGCCATAGACGACCGGGACGAGGCCCGCCTCCAGCGCGGCGCGCAGCGGAGTCAAGTCCCAGCGGGCGACGCGCGGGCCGCGCGCGGTCACGGCAGAGACGGGCGCGAGGGCAACAGCCGGGAGTCCCGCGCCGCGCAGCGCCTCCATCACGAAGCGGTTCAACTGCGAGGCCTGGAACCAGACCTCGGCGAAGCCTTTCCAGTAAGCGCCCCCCTCCGTCTCCCCCCTTTTACTCCGCAAGAGGGGGGAGCGTCCCGCAGGGACGAGGGGAGTCAACCCGTCGCGCGTGCCGTAGCGCTTCGCCGCGGCATGGCCGAACGAGCCGGAACCGTGTCCGAGAATCAGAGGCCGGTCCGAGGTCCAGGAGGAGGCGATCTCGTCCGCGAGCGCGTTCAGTTTGTCCAGCCGGGGCGTGAAGGGTTTGTCCTTGTCGGTGATGAGCGATCCGCCCAGTTTGAGGAGGGTGAGTCCGGTCATGCGTTGAATGTAGCACACGCGGATATGAGCGTCAAGCGTGCGGTATAATTTTCGCATGTCTTCGTTCAGCGGCACGAACCTTCCCAGCCTGCTCCTCGCGGCGGCGGCCGTTTTCCTTTTTAGCGCGGGCGTGCGCGCCATCGCGATGGGAAGCCGGACGATCTACTTCCGTCATCGCCGCCAGCGCGTGCTGGCCGGTTGGTGGATGACCGGCGCGGGGCTGGCTCTGGGACTCGTCGCCTTTCTGGTTTTCCGCCCGGGCGGTTCCTTCCTGCCGGCGTCGCCCACGCCCGCCGCGCCCGCCCAAACGGTCAGCCCGACCGCGCCGCCGACGCGGACCGCGCCTCCCGCGCCGACGCTCCCGACGAAGCCCGCGTTCACCAGCGCTGCCAGTCCCACGCCGCACCTGCCGCTCTCGCTGGAGATCATGGTCATCAGCACAGTCACGCCCCAGCCCTCGGCCACCATCGGCGACATCCGCTTTGCCGAGGCTTTGCAGGACAACTATCCCGTCGGCAACCGCGTGGAGTGGCGCAACCCGCTGAAACGCATGTACGCCAGTTTCGCCTACACCCACATGACCTACGGAGTCCAGTTCACCGCGCTCTGGTTCCGCAACGGCGAATTGGTGGCGTTCGAAAGCGGCCCGTGGAAGACGGGCGGCCACGGACGCGTCGCCGTCAAATGGGAGCCCGCGCCGCAGGAATGGCATCCCGGCGAATACGAAGTGCAGTTCTTCGTGGGGACGGAATGGAAGGCGACGGGACGATTCAGCCTGAAAGGCAACCCGCCGACTTCGACATTTACCCCCACCCTCACGCCGACGGACACCCCGCGTCCTGCCTCGACTTCGACATTCACCCCCACCCTCACGCCGAGTCCCACCCCGACGGCGACGGTCACGCCGGCCAAGTAGTAAGACGATCAATTCCTTATGGACATTCGCTCTGGTTTTATCGCGGCTTCCATCCTGTTGGCGATCTGGGCGCTCGCGGTTTTTCGGTCTGGATGGATCACATTCCATTCCGCGGCGCGGCTGACGTTCTACCGCATCAAACGCTCGCGCGAGTCGCGCGGCCGCTGGCTCATCCTGGCATCCTTTCTCATCCTGGCGATAGCCATCTTCCTGCCCATTTACGGACAGCCGGTCGCCTATCATTATTTCCCGCCCTCCCCGACTCCCTCGCTCACGCTCACGCCTTCCGTCGTCCCGACCATCACGCTGACGCCCACCATCACGTTGACGCCGACCATCACCGACACGCCGCTCTACTCCGAGACGCCGACCGGCACGCCCACACCGTACCTCCCGCTGGTCGTGGAAGCGCAATTCGTCAGCGTCGTCACGCCCAACCCCGAAGCGGCCATCAGTCCGCTGGCCTTCGCCCTGGCGGTGACGCAGGACGGCCTGCCGCAGAATCCGTCCACGCTATTCCGCAACCCGATCCAGAAAATCTACGCGTCCTTTTCGTACGATAAGATGGTTCCCGGCTCGCAATGGAGCGCGGTCTGGTTCCGCAACGGGGAATACGTCTGCCACGAAAGTTACCCGTGGGACGGCGGCACGGGCGGATATTACTACAGCGAGTGCGCCAACCCGGTTGGCGGCTGGCAGCCGGGCGTTTACTCGGTCCAGATCTACGTCGGGACGGAATTCAAACGCGCCGACGCGTTCACCGTGGAAGGCGCGGCGCCCGAAACGCCCGCCCCCTCCCCCACGCCTTCTATGACCGCGACGCCGTAGAGCAAGCCTGAGGTTTGCTCTATAGACAATGAACCACAGATGAAAGGGATGAAGAACGCTTTTATCCCTTTCATCTGTGATTGACATATCACAAAGGAGACTCATCGCTCATGTC
Source organism: Candidatus Denitrolinea symbiosum (assembly GCA_017312345.1). Classification (NCBI taxonomy): domain Bacteria; kingdom Bacillati; phylum Chloroflexota; class Anaerolineae; order Anaerolineales; family Anaerolineaceae; genus Candidatus Denitrolinea; species Candidatus Denitrolinea symbiosum. Next base: position 156,832 of record BLAA01000003.1, read on the forward strand.
CGACAAAGCCTTTCAGGATTACTACCCCGATTATTTCGCCGTCTGCTACGGATGCGGGAGCCAGAACGAACTCGGCTACCAGATCAAGAGTCACTGGGACGGGGACGAGACGGTCGCGTACTTCCAGCCCAAGCCCTACCACACGGCGATTCCCGGCTACGTGTACGGCGGGCTGCTGGCTTCGCTGATCGACTGCCACGGGACGGGGACCGCGGCCGCGGCCGGTTACCGCGCCGAAAACCGCGAGATGGACTCCGAACCTCCGCTCCGCTACCTGACCGCCTCCCTGCACGTGGATTATCTCAAGCCCACGCCGCTCGGCCCGGTCCTTGAAGTGCGCGGCCGGGTGAAGGAAGTGAAGGGGCGCAAAGTGGTCATCGAAGAATGGATCACGGTCAACGGCGAAATCACCGTCAAAGGCGAAGTGGTGGCGGTGCAAGTCCCCGAGCAAATGGTGAAGGATTTGTTAAAGTAGGACAAATTGTCGATTTGGCAATCGTCTAAAATAAGCGCCGAGCCTCAACGCGAATTTCGCAAATGCGCGAATGACGCGAAATCCTTCTCGATTGATTCATGAAATTTGCCAATTTGCCCCCAAAGCAAGTTGGCAATTTGCTTTACAGGTCACGTGTTTTCAATGGGGGAATCATCGCCTTCGCGATCTGCGCGGCGAGGCGGGCGTTACCGAGCAGGAGCGACAGGTTGGCGCGCATGGACTTCCCATCCGTCAACTCATTCACGCGCTGGAGCAGGAACGGGGTCAACGCCTGACCGCCGATGCCTCTCTCCTGCGCCTCGCGCGAGGCCTGTTCCTCCACGGGGTCAATTTCCTCGCGGGGGATTTCATCCTCGGCGGAGATCGGCCGGCAGACCAGAACGGCGGAGGGCATCCCGAGCTCCCAATGCGCGCGGGCGAAGTCCGCGGCCTCCTGCGGCGAGTCGACGCGGGCGCTGGTCTTGAATCCGCTGCGGCGCGAGAAGAAGGCGGGGAACTCGTCCGTGCCGTAGCCCAGCGCTGGGACGCCGTTCGTCTCGAGCATCTCCAGCGTGGACGGCAGGTCCAAAATGGATTTGGCGCCCGCGCAGACGACGATCATCCGCGTGGATGCCAGCGCCTGCAGGTCGGGCGAGACGTCGAAGCGGGCCTCCCGATGGACGCCGCCGATCCCGCCCGTGGCGAAGACCCTAATCCCGACTTTGTCGGCAGCGAACATCGTCCCCGCGACGGTCGTCCCGCCGCTGGCTTTTTTGACGACGGCCGCGGCGAAGTCGCGGCGGCTGACCTTCATCGCCGCGGCGGCCTGCGCGAGTTCGGCGAGTTCCGCGTCCGTGAGGCCGACGCGGACGGTCCCGTGGAGGACGCCGATCGTGGCGGGCGTCGCGCCGTCGGCGAGGACGGCCGCCTCCATGTCGCGGCCCAGCGCGAGGTTGGTCGGATGCGGGAGTCCGTGCGTGAGGACGGTCGACTCGAGCGCGACGACGGGTCGGTTCTGTTTCAAGGCGCGTTGGACGTCGTCCTTGACGACGAAAGGCGCGGGGAGGGTATCCATCAGATCACCAGTTGTTCGTAAAGTTTTTCGAGCGTGAGTCCGGGGAGGACGGCGCCGGAGTGGCGCAGGGTGAGCGAGGCGGCAGAGACGCCGAGGCGCACCGCGTCGTCGAGGTCCATTTCGTTGACGAGGCCAAAGAGGATGGTGGCGGTGAGCGCGTCGCCCGCGCCGGTGGGGTCGAGGATCGGGGTCTGGATGGCGGGGATGTGGCCGTTCGTCTCGGCTGAGGCGTACACGACGCCGAATTCGGCCAGGGTGACGAGCGCGATGTCCGCGCCGAGGTTGAGCAGGGCGCGCGCGGCTTCGAGCGCGGCGCGCGGGTCGGACGATTCGAAGACGTGACCAGTGAGGGCCGCGGCTTCTTTGACGTTGCAGGTGATGAAGTGGAGTCGGTCGAGACGGGACTTCAAGCGCGTCGCGAGGAACGCGGAGGCCGGATCGGCGCAAATGGGGACCTTGGCCTTTTTTGCCATGGCGAACGCGGTTTTGAGCGCGGCTTCGGACAGGTTGCCGTCCACGAAGACGAGGCTGGCTTCCTCGAAGAGGCCGACGTGCTGGCGAAGCAGTTCGGGCGTGAACTCGGACATGACGCGCATGTCGTCCACGGCGAAACGCAGGCGGGCGCGCGGGTCCAGCACGCCCATGTAGAAGCCTGTGGGGTAAAGTTCCGTGCGGAGGACGGCCGATACGTCCACACCCGCGGCGGCGGTGTATTCGAGCAGTTCGTCGCCGGAGCGGTCCATCCCCACCACGCTGACGAGTTTAACGGGCTGTCCCAGCCGCGCCAAATTCTCCGCCACGTTGCGCGCCACGCCGCCATAGGAGGCGCGTATCCGCGCCGGGTTGGAGGCGCCGGGCTGGAGGTCGGAGTCGAGCCGCCCGACGACGTCGAGGGAGGAGGAGCCGAGGAGGAGGAGGGTCATGGCGAATTACCAGAATATATCTTTTACAGTTATTATTGGTGTTTTGTTGATAATCTCTTGTAGTTCTTTTTCAATGACAGAGGGTGATACATTAACCGTAATGTGATAACCACATGCACAAACCAGAAAATATTTCGATTCTTGTCCGAGAGCCCGATTTGCCGCATTGCTAATTTGATCAAACTTATTATCTAATCTCCTCTTTTTACATTTTGGACAAAAAGGGCCAATAATTAGATTATTACTTCCAATTTTCCACAGTAAACCTCGATAAATTATTGTTCTTCTCCTCAATTGAATCTGTTGAATCAATTTTACCCCACCAATGATACTAAAAAATATAACAGCTACTATATATGCTGGTAAAGTGATGGGGGTCACGACCCACTTCCACAGTGCAATTAACAAGATCATAATTGCAGCAAGAAAAGACACGCCAAACAAACTCATTAAATACTTGTCAATCACAAGAGTTAATAGTCCCCACAGAGTATTTTTTAAGAAATCCAACAAAAGATCACCGGCACTTTTCAGTGTTTTGTTTGGTGCTTTTTGTTTAATCTTTCTCATGGCTTAAATTTATCATTCATAAGTTAAGGAATTCCAACCTCTGCCAAGAGCCTTTTCAGCAGTATTTTTGTGCCGAAAATCCATGTTCGTTATTGCTATGCCTAGTCAAATTAACATTTCTACGCACCAAGGCGGTAGAAGTGCTGCATTTGATGACTTCCAAGTAAGAAAATCCACTTTGACAATGCCTGAATATACTCAATTTGCGAGTGATGGTTTAAACTCATCAAAGCTCCAAGTGTTACCATATCGTTCGTTGTAGATAAAAAGCCCTTGTAGCTGTTTCTTTGATTCCAAGTCCACATCTAGTCCAGGTAAGTTATCTTCTAGTAATTTGATCTCACTTTTGCTTGGCCATATTATCACAACATTTCCAATTGTTGGAAGCAAATCGGTGGGAATCAAAAAAATCGGAGAATGAATCCAAATGCTTAAATTTAGATGCGAAGCTTCCTGAATAAGATATCTTATTTGAACTTCCAGATCTTCAATCCATTTTTGCAAAGTATCGAAAATAAATATTATTGGAAATCCGTTTTCATTTCTTAAACGCTCTCTTAACCATACTCTTATTTGAGCTATCGCTTTAGCGTTTTCACCCTGAGTACCATCATTAATTCTAAAAATTTGCCCGGGGATAAAAGCAATATTGTCAAAATTATGAAGGATTTTACATTTCTCATATTTTCCTCCAGAGGAGGATAGAGCAAAAACAACGGACGCGTTTTCACTTAGAGCGTTTTGAATCATTTTATCTATAATTCTTTCACTTAGTCCTGGTCTATTCACTATTAGACTCGTTCCTGCTATATCAAAATTTTGCTTGCTGACTTCTTCAAAGGAAGGAATGTTTTCGCCAAGATTTTCATGCGCTTGTAATGATTCGGGGCTGTCTTTGATATCTGACATTAATGGCTGAGTCGTCAATATCTTATTGACAGATGTTTTGGCTTTTACTGTTGAAAAAAAATTCCGAAAGCCTCTTTTGGAAGAAGATTCGTTTCCTTGACTTACGATTCCTGAAAACTCAAAAGGAAAATTTATTTCTGCAATATCTATCTGTAGCATTTTGATTTCGTTAAATACTTTAAATCCCAAATGTGCAGATATAACCTTTATTTCCTCTAGTAAGCGATTAACATTTTCAAGATACAAACGACCTGTACAATTAACGTCAAAGTTATAACGAATTAAATCAATATAACAATTTATGACTAGCTGATTGACATCATCGGTGTCAAAAAACTCTTTTGCAGCTCGCAGAAGTTTTTCTGCATATTGAAGGTGGTGTTTGCTTGTACAATAAAAACCCAATAAGTGACAATGGGCAAGTAGAATTTGAGCAAAGGCTTTTTCGATTGGATCATCGGTATGGTCTGCTTTTGTAGAAATTTCAGTTACAAGAATTTTATTGTTAGATAATTCAGCTGGCTCCATGGCGCCAAGTATGTTTCTCCAATTGTCAATATATACACGATCTGCATCTATTGGCGTCCTTAACAAGGCCAGCACTCTGGAAAAGAGTTCATAATCTATTGTCGGGCGATCTTTCCTTGTTGACAACTGTTTCAACAGTTCATTCTTTTGCTCAAAAAAACTGTCAGATATTTCTTTAATGACCTCTTGGTATTGAACTGCGCCAGGTGATATGTAATGTCCTGAACGATAAATTTCTTGGTGCAACATAGACAAGGCACTAATGGAAGAGTCCAGGATAGTTCTTGCTTGTTCTATTTGTTCATAATAAGAATATATAAACCCCAATATCCAAAGGCTTATGGCGTGATTATATTTTTGGTTATTTTTTTCAAACTGAGCTTCTGCTCTTTCTGCATAATGCATTGCCCTAGCCCAATTTCCCTTCAAATAATACGCGTATGCAAGAAAAATTTGATAGAAAGGCAATTTATCATTGGCACGATCTATTTTTGCGTTTTTAGCTTTTGCCTCAACTTCTGTGATAACATTGTTAATCTCTGACGGGTTACTGCACTTATTCTTTAATTCTTGCATCATTTTTGTGTTGTCATTTGCTTCTAAATAATCAATCGCAAGCGAAAGTTTATTTTTCAACATCATTCTGCTCCCAAGGCTGTGCTTGCTCGCCCAAAATTTGTTGTAATTGCTCTAATGTATCTAGGGTCTCCTTTGCAAGATAAGCGCGCGTCAGCGGTTCACGCAAACTTTCGTCTAAAACACCAGCTAAAGAGAGGAGCACTGGTTCTGTAAATTGTCCGTTTCTATTTTTCTCTAGGCCCTCCGCGATTGCTAGGATAATTCTGTATTGTGCATCTGCTCGTGCTTTTTCCCGAGTACGAATACGAAAAGCTTTGGACTGGCCATCAATAATAGTTGCTAAGCTTTGTTTCTCAGCCATCCAATATTCTTTTTGACGTTTCTCCACTTCCGGGGGTAATTTTGTTTCCAACACCTGAAAATCAGTGACGTAAACCCCAAATCCATTCGTGGCAGAGTTTAGTTTCGTAAAGATATCCTGAACCGCATCGGGAGACAATATCTGCCCGCCATTGCGATTCGCTATAAATAGATCGTCCAGCATCCGGCTCCCAATATAGCCGGGGACAATCCCGGTCACCTGGCCCCAGGCGGCGTCAATCCAGGTGAACTCGGATGGCTCCCCCTCGGGGCAGGTCGGCCATCGCAGGGCGTAACGCTCAACGGCCTGCTTCACGGCAATTGGGTCGTAAGGAAACACCAGTTTACCTTCGGGGTCTTTTTTCTTTGGATCGCCGATACGGCATTCGATCCGAGCCTTAATTTCAATTTTAATGCCGTCCTTGGTCCAGGCATCGAACTTAGCCTCATGCACTTTGGGGCGCAGATCCACCACATATTTGACGGTCTCGTACCATTCCAGGAACGGGACTTTGTCTCCAGGGCCAATGATTCTAGAGAAGCGATTACCGCGTTCTACGTATAAGGCGCATCCATCGAAGACAATTAATATGAGCGGCCCCCCGAGCGTGCGCGCCATCCACACAGGCCACTGATCGGCTCTGGCGAAGCCTCCATCCTTTGCCATAATGTACTTGAATTGGATAAACATCGTGAACGGCGGCGGAAGTTTGAACTTTCCATACAGTCGATATTGGATGACCCGCCCCGGCTCGACACTTTCCGGCGGCAGGTAAAAATCGGTAAAAAACAGTTTAGCGAAACCAAACGCCTTTGAACGAATCATTTGAAGGCCAACATACGCGACCAGGAATGCCAGTAGAAAGGTTATCAGGATGGATACGGATACTCTGGGCAGCATCGCTAATTTTCCCAAATAACGAGAAATCAATTGGGCGACGACCGGAAAAGACCGGATCGCAATGAATCCGGCGATGATTACAACGCCCCCAAAAAATACATTTTCGAAATGCCGCGCATATTTGCCGAAACTCCGATAGGCATCGTCGCGGGTATACGCGGTTTGCCAGTCAGTTGGATTCTGCGGATAAGGGAAGGTCATTATTTCCTCGCTCCACGGCCGGAAAAGAATATATCCTGCCATTCCTGGAAGTATTTGCCCAATTTCTCTCTTTTCTTTCTCTCGCCGACTTGAGAACTCGCTTCATCCTCGTCGTCATCTTCCTCCGACAATTCTTTATGGACATAATCCTGCAGGGAACTCAGGAATCGCATGGCGATCACATGACGCGGCAATTCAGGATTTATCTCCTGGGTTTTCTGCAAACCTTCCGCGATGGAATTTAAAAGAAGCGATTCAGCGTATGCCCGCGCCTCCTGCTGCGCGCGTTCCGCCTCGGCTTCGGCCTCCGCAAGGATATTGTGGCGTTTTCTCTCCCACTCCGAACCCCACGTGTGGATCTGCTGATTCGCGATCAGGTCGTCCTGCTCCTCCTTCCTCGGGAATGTAAAATTGACCACCCGCGAAGCCAACAACAGGATCCCCGCCGCGCGCAGGGTCATCTCCGAATTTTTCCTGATTTCATCGGCAATGACGTCCATCGCGTTGGCAAATTTATAGTCGTTGGCGGGCCGCCACATCTCATCGAGATTTTTTTGCGAGATGACTTTACGGGTCTGGTTCTCGATCACGTTCATCACCCACTGGTCCCATAAAATAAGAGGCGTTCCTTCGCTAACCATTGTGCTGGTGATCCCAAGCGTCGCCTGAATGCGCGCATGAGAAAAGGGAAAACTCCCCCTGACGTAACTCAGTCTGTCCGCGCCGCGCAGAAACGGATTCTGCCGGCGGATCTGGCTGTAAAGATCCCTGTCCCAATCTTCTCGGTCAACGCGAAACGCCGTAAAATAACGCACGTTAAAGCGGATGCCGTCTTTGCTAAAGGCTTCGATCTCCCTGGAGCGGAGTTGCAATCTTAGATCAAAAACCTGGTCGAGTCGCTCCAATTTGCCGATAAAGGAGACGCCGGGATTTTCCACGCGTTTGAACCTGTTGCCGCCGGAGATCGTCGCCGCCTGATGCGACTTGGTCCAGATCAAGCCGGGACGTTGCAGTTTGCTGAGCAATGGGATGGGAAAATCGGAAAACTGCCAGGTGATATCGCCGGGAATACGCGGCTCATATTTTTTCCAGGCGTGACCGTCCACAACCGTGATTGGCGATTGCGTCCCCCAAGTGTAGGCGGCCAATACAAAGAACTTCTTCTTTTTCTCCGCTCGGTCTTCCGGGTCGGACGCGGGAAGTACCACATTTGCCAGACTGTAGAGCGCCCCGTAATAAACGGCGATGGCGGGGACAGAGATGAACAAAATTCCCATCCAGCGATTGATGAGCCAGCCAAAGACAATAACGCCGATATGTCCAAGCGACGACGCCAGCCAGCGTCTCTTCCCATGCTCACGACCAAGCCGAAAGGATAACGCGAAAAAAACAGCCAGGGCGACCGTCAAACGAACGCTTGAAAACACCCATGCCAGTTCTCCCCAGGTAAGAACCCGCTCTAGTTGAATATCGCTGATCACGTTTGCCTCAATGGCAACAGGTTTGTTGAACCATATCCACCAGATCATGTCCGGCAACGCCCATACAAACGCGATCCCAAAGACAATTAGAATCAAAAGAACGGTCTGAGACAGCAGTTCGCGGCTGCGACGTTCGTCGGTGTATTTTCTGAGATTGGAGGAAAAGAAATAAGCGGGATACGCGATCAGAAGCACGAATAATCCGACCCAAAGAAAGCCAACGTCGAACAAATCGTTGACGAAGCCGAACATGTTGTTGATAAACACAACCACGTTCATGCCAAAATTTACTCCGCTATCGAAGATTGAATGGCCTTTGCGTAACCCGTGAAGGCAGTATATACTCCCCAAAACCCCTTTGTCAAGGAATTATGACGCAAAAACCTCTCTTTTCTGTAGAGTTCCACTCCCACACCTCCGCCTCCAAAGACTCCCTCCTCCGCCCCGCGGACCTGGTCGCGGCGGCGCGGCGGAAGGGAATCGACCGCGTCGTGGTGACCGATCACAACTCCATCGCCGGCGCGTTGGAAGCGAAACGTCTCGACCCCGGGCGGATCATCGTCGGCGAGGAGATCATGACGACGCGCGGGGAGATCCTGGCCGCGTACGTGACGGAGGAGGTCCCGGCGGGGCTTTCGCCGCGGGAGACGATCCGCCGCCTGCGGGAGCAGAACGCGTTCATCAGCGTATCGCATCCGTTCGACCGGTTCCGCGAGGGAGGCTGGACGCGGGAGGATTTGACGGAGATCCTCCCGCTCGTGGACGCCATCGAAGCGTTCAACTCGCGCTGCATGTTTCCGCGCTTCAACGCCGAAGCGGAGGAGTTCGCGCGTCGAAACGGAGTCCCGCGCACGGTCGGGTCGGACGCGCACGCGGCGTTCGAGCTGGGGCGGTCGCTCCTCGAAGTCGAGCCGTTCGAAGGTCCGGACGAGTTGCGGGCGGTCGTCAGGCGCGGAAGCGCGCGGGTGAAATGGTCGCCGCCCTGGGTGCATCTCGCCTCCCGGTACGCGTCCATTCATAAAAGAATTAGAAGGAAGGCTTGACGCGTCCTTTCAATGCTGATAAACTACCGCTCTGTCTGCTCCGGGCAAACCTTCGGAGCAGTTTTTATGCCGAGCCTTGCGACCGGTTGCGGGCTTTGGTATAATTTTCCTGCTTAAACAGCAGGCCGACGTAGCTCAATCGGCAGAGCACCCGCCTTGTAAGCGGGCGGTTACGAGTTCGATTCTCGTCGTCGGCTCCACAAGAAGGGTCGGTTGGTCTGTTAGTCAGTTGGCCTTGCGAAACAGGGCCAAGCGACTAGTAGACGAAAGACTACTAGCAAACCGGGCAGTTACCCAAGTGGCCAAAGGGGACTGACTGTAAATCAGTTGTCAGCAGACTTCGGAGGTTCGAATCCTTCACTGCCCACTTCCGGTCCCAACCGGACCCGCGCAAGCGGAATAGACAGCACGTCAAGCCCACGTAGCTCAGTCGGCAGAGCACGTTCTTGGTAAGAACGGGGTCATGGGTTCAAATCCCATCGTGGGCTCAACTGCTGAAACAGCACACCCTGAGGAAACAAGGAGAAACGCAATGGCGAAGCAGAAATACGAGCGGACGAAACCGCACCTGAACGTAGGGACGATGGGACACATCGACCACGGGAAGACGACGCTGACGGCGGCGATCACCAAAGTGGCCGGGCTGATGGGCAAAGGCGAATTCAAAGCCTACGACCAGATCGACAATGCGCCGGAAGAAAAAGCGCGCGGCATCACGATCAACATCTCGCACGTGGAATACGAGACCGAAAAGCGGCACTACGCCCACGTGGACATGCCGGGTCACCGCGACTACATCAAGAACATGATCACCGGCGCGGCGCAGGTGGACGGGGCCATTCTGGTGGTGGCCGCGCCGGACGGCCCGATGCCGCAGACGCGCGAGCACGTGCTGCTGGCGCGGCAGGTGGAAGTGCCGAGCATCGTAGTCTTTCTGAACAAGACCGACATGATGGACGACCCGGAGCTGCTCGAGCTGGTGGAGTTGGAATTGCGCGAACTGCTCACCTCCTACGGCTTCCCCGGCGACGCGACCCCGATCGTGCGCGGCAGCGCCAAGGATGCGCTGGACAGCGCATCGACCGACCCGAACGCGGCGGAATACGCGCCCATCCGCGAATTACTGCGCGTGGTGGACGAATACATTCCCGAGCCGAAGCGCGAGACCGAAAAACCGTTCATGATGGCGGTGGAAGACGTATTCTCGATCAAGGGTCGCGGGACGGTCGTGACCGGGCGCGTAGACCGCGGCACCGTCCACGTGGGCGACCCGATCGAAATCGTCGGGCTGCGCGAGACGCGTTCGACGGTCTGCACGGGCGTGGAAATGTTCCACAAATCGCTGGACGAAGGCATGGCGGGCGACAACCTGGGCCTGCTGCTGCGCGGCATCGAACGCACCGACGTGGAGCGCGGCCAGGTGCTGGCCAAGCCGGGTTCGATCACCCCGCACAAGAAATTCCTGGCGGAAGTGTACGTGCTGAAGAAGGAAGAGGGCGGGCGTCACAAGGCGTTCTTCAGCGGCTACCGTCCGCAGTTCTACATCCGCACCATGGACGTGACCGGCAACATCACCCTGCCCGAGGGCGTGGAAATGGTCATGCCAGGCGACAACATCAACCTGACGGTGGAACTGATCGTGCCGGTGGCGCTCGAACAGGGCTCCAAATTCGCCATCCGCGAAGGCGGCCTCACCGTCGGCGCAGGCGTCATCACCAAGATCATCGAATAG